>DATJHZ010000001.1:0-3573 GCA_035493595.1 Cyclobacteriaceae bacterium
GCCTGACTATCGGTATTGCAAACCACAAACTCAACATCTTTAATGCCTTGCTTGTACATGTGGTTCACCGCATTGCTACCTCCCCCGCCAACGCCTATTACTTTTATAATTGACCGTTGACCAGAATGTTTGGGGATTTCAAATTTGTATGATCCTGCTTCAAACATAATATTATTTTTAGTGGTTGTTCTTTTTTTGTTAGCTAATTATAGCGTCTTCTTTCAATACTCATTCTTGCCATCTAAATCATCAATCAACAGACTCTTTGTTTTATTCAAGATGTCGTTGAAGAAATTCTTTGATGAAACCAGTGGCTGCTTCTTTACCTTCGTTGGTGTAACCTTTACTACTTCTCGAGCTTCCTTATAACGATCTTCACGCTCATCAAGTGAACGGAAACCAGAAAGCACAAGACCAACGGCGGTCGCGTACATCGGACTCTTTACAATTTCAACTTTACTTTTACCAAGATGCTCGTTTGGATACCCGATGCGTGTATCCATACCAGTCATGTATTCAACTAATTGTTTCAGGCTGCTAAGCTGAGCACCACCACCTGTAATTACTATTCCACCGGCCAGTCTGTTTTCAAAACCAGAGTTGATAATTTCAGTATGTGCCATTTCTATAATCTCTTCCATTCTCGCCTGAATAATGTTAGAGAGATTCTTAACAGAAATTTCTTTTGCTGCGCGATTACGAATACCAGGAATTGAAACTATCTCGTTAGGACTTGCTTCTTCTGCAATAGCTTTACCAAACATTGTCTTTAATCGTTCTGCCTGTTGAGGCAAAACCATCAAGCCTTGCTTAATATCATTCGTTACAATATTACCACCAAATGGAATAACTGCTGTATGCCGGATAATGTTATCATAGAAAATAGCTATATCCGTTGTACCACCACCAATATCAATTAAACAAACACCAGCTTCTTTTTCCTCTTCGCTAAGTACAGCCAAACTTGATGCAAGAGGTTCAAGTATTAAATCATCTATTTCAAGATTACCACGACGAACACATTTGTTGATGTTATTAATGGCGTTGGTTTGTGCTGTGATAATATGGAAGTCAGCTTCCAATCTTACACCTGACATACCAACGGGTTCCTTAATGCCTTCTTCATAGTCAACCATATAGTCTTGTGGCATAACATGAATGATCTGGCTTCCAGGAGGAACAACCATACGATACATATCTTGCGTGAGACGTTCAACATCACTGATCGTAATCTCATCTTCTTTAGACGATCGCGTAATACCACCATGTTGAATAAAGCTGCGGATATGCTGACCGGCAATGCCCACATTCACAACACCAATGTCTATGCCCGACTGATCTCCCGCTTCTTTAATAGCTTTCTCAATGGCATGAACAGTCTTGTCTATGTTGAAGACAATTCCCTTCACTACACCTTCAGACTCAGCCTTACCCATGCCGAGCACCTCCAGCTTGCCAAATTCATTTTTGCGGCCAACGATAGCACAAATTTTTGTTGTGCCTATGTCGAGTCCGACTACTATTTTTTCATTTTCCATGGTTGTACTTCTATTTTTAGTGGTTGTTTTTTTTATTTTAGTTTGAGCTATGAGTTTTGAGCTATGAGTAAATTCTCAATGTTCGAAACTCTTAGCTCGTAGCTATTCAGCTATTATCTGTCCTTCATATTCAAGATTCACCCGACGGTATTTACTCCATCCCTTCGTTGGAAGAATTTCTTTATAGAAAATCTTCAGCTTCTTAAACTTTGCTTCAATTTCTTCAGGTTTACCAAACTCAATTATCTCATCACCAACCTGAGGAAAAATTGTAATCCTCTCTTTGCTATCGATATCAAGCTGAGCAACCTGCGCTTTCCAAAATTCATCTTCGCGAATGTGGTTAATCATTGCAATAAGCTGCTTGCCTTCCTCAGCATCATTCAGGTTTTCCATTTGTAAAAGCTTGCGTACATAAAGTCCACTCACTAATACTACACGAACTGAAAATTTATCAGATACCGGCATTACAGTTCCATCTTCTGCTATGTAACCATCAGGTCCATCGTTACGAACAATGCGTGCTATCGGTCTGCGCAATTCAACTTTCACAACAAGATTACCTTTCAGGTCACTATATAATTGAGCTTCTTTTACAAACCTGTCATTCTTGATTCGCTTTTCAATTTCTTTCATGCCTACCTTGCTCAGACTAGCGCCTTTAATATTATCATGGCTAACCTGCATAAGGTGATTAATATCATCTTCATCCAGAAAATGGTTGTCTTCTATGTTCTCAATTTTTACCTGAATATCCTGCACAGCAACGCCTCCCTGTTTGCGCTCAGTAAAGGCAATCAGGAAAAGCAGAACCAACACAACGGCTCCAATCTTTATTTCACGCTTCAGGTTGAACTTAAGCTTCATACTTCTTATTCAACATTATTTTAATAGGTTCAACAAAAGTATCAATGTCGCCAGCGCCAATAGTTGCCAACACTTCAATATCACATTGCTCAAGCTTTTGCATGAGATCTGTTTTGTTACAACGGATTTTTACTTTGCTAGTGATGTCTTTGAAGATCATATCTGAATCAACACCAGGCATTGGTAATTCGCGCGCTGGATAAATATCCATTAACAATAATTCATCTGCCATGCTTAGGCTCTTTGAAAAACCTGCAGCAAAATCACGCGTACGTGAAAACAAATGTGGCTGAAAGATCACTGTTAATTTCTTCTGCGGATACATCGACTTCATGGAACGTAAGAACGCTTCAATCTCCGTCGGATGATGAGCATAGTCATCAACATACGTAACCTTCTTCCCTTTCACCACAAACTCAAACCTGCGCTTCACACCTGTGAATGATTCCAACGCTTTTTTTATTATAGCGATATTCACACCACATAAGTGCGCAGCAACTGATGCAGCAATTGCATTTTCAATGTTATGAAAACCGGGGACACCGAGCCTGATATGTTCCACCTTACCAAATCCGTTCAGGTCAAACTCAAAAAATCCGCTTTTGGCGGTAATGTTGCCGGCAAAAAATTGTCCCCGGCTCATGCTGTAAATATGTTTAGTAACGTGCGTTACATCACTCGCCAATAACTCATCTATTGACTCATGAATGATTAACGATCCGCCTTTATTTATCTGTTTAATATAATCCTTAAACGATGTCACCAGACTTTGATGATCACCATAGATATCAAGATGATCAGCATCTGCTGATGTTACAATTGCAATCTCAGGAAACAGTCGAAGGAATGAGCGATCAAACTCATCAGCCTCTGCTACCACTATTGTATCCTTTGTTACCTCTCCTTCCATCACCAGGTTAGATTCATAGTTGGTTGTGATGCCACCTAAAAATCCTACCATGCTCTTATGAGCTGTTTTCAAGATATGCGCTACCAAAGATGATGTAGTAGTTTTGCCATGCGTACCAGCAACACCAATGGTTTTATATCCTTTCGAAATAAGACCCAGCACTTCAGAGCGTTTCATGATGGTATAACCATTATCTTTCAAATAGTTATATTCAATATGATCCTTAGGAATAGCAGGTGTAAAAATCACCAGTGTATT
>DATJHZ010000002.1:0-10686 GCA_035493595.1 Cyclobacteriaceae bacterium
AATAGAACGTGAACCTTTGATTTCAAAATACTGAACAAGGTGACGGCTCGATGCTTTTGCATCGGTAACTGAATATGCTAAGCTTGTTCCTTCAAAAGGTTGCTGTGCATAACCGTTGATTACCGATGGTACTGTTGCACCAACTAATTCAATGGTTGTTGGAGTGATATCATTAACATGACTGTATTGATTGCGTATGCCTCCTTTTTCTTTAATGCCGTTAGGCCAGTGTATAATCAAAGGATTGTGTGTGCCACCTTCTGAGTTTGCATCTTGTTTCCAATAGCGGAATGGAGTGTTAGCTGCTTGAGCCCATCCTTGTGGATAGTTAGAACTTGAAAACTCTGTACCAATTAAATCAAGATGCTTAATGTTCCAGGCAAGTCTTTCTTCTTCTGTTGCTTTAGCATCTAAAGAAGAACCAGGACCACCAACAACACCAACAAATGTTCCTTCTTTACTTGCACCATTATCACCAATAGAAACATAGATCAATGTGTTATCAAACTGATCAATGTCTTTCAGGTATTCTACAAGACGACCAATCTCTGCATCAACATGTCCGAAGAAGCCCGCATAGACTTCGAAGAAACGGAGATAAAGTTTTTTCTCATCATCCTTAAGCTCATCCCATTTCTTAACGCCTGGATTGCTTGGCGGCAACTGAACATACTCAGGTACCACACCCAATTTTTTCTGACGCTCTAATACCTGCTCACGATATTTATCCCATCCCTGATCGAACTTGCCTTTGTATTTATCAATCCACTCTTTAGAAATCTGGTGAGGTGAGTGTGTAGCGCCTGGTGCAAAATATAAAAAGAATGGCTTATCAGGACTTATTGATTTTTGTTCAGCTATATAACTGATCGCTTTGTCAGTGATGCGTGTTGATACAAGTACTTTGTTGTCATCTTCAATTTCAACTTTGCGTGTATCTTCCCAAAGCTGTGGATGAAACTGATCTGTTGCAGCACTTAAGAATCCATAGAAGTGATCAAAACCTCTGCCAGTAGGCCAGCGGTTGAATGGTCCAGCCTGCGTTGTTTCATGTGCAGCCGTTAAATGCCATTTACCAACAGCGAAAGTGTTGTAACCATTCTCGCGAAGGATCTCCGCGATTGTAGCTTTTTCGAAAGGTGTTTGTCTGTCGTAACCTGGCGCACCAATAATAGAGTTCTGGCCAATGTGCACAGAGTGCGAATTACGTCCTGTTAGCAAAGCAGCTCGCGTTGGAGCACAGATTGCGTTGGTATGAAAGTTCGTATAGCGCAAACCATTATTGGCAAGCTTTTCAAGATTAGGTGTTTCGACTAATCCACCGAAAGCACTTGATGCTCCGTAACCTACATCATCAATAACAATGTAAATAACATTGGGCGCATTCTTAGAAGCTACTTTAGGCTCAGGCCATGACTGCTTCGTTTCATCTAAAGTCTTTCCTAGTTTTCCTTTGAAAGGAAGTACAGGATCATTCTGTGCCGTAGCATGCTGTACAATCAGCATCACGACAAAAATAAAAGTATAGAGCTTTTTCATTTTAGGGGAGATATGTTAAACCAATATTGATTTATGCCTGTGACTTAGGAATTGTGAAAACTGATTTCCATGCTGGATTAAAAGAAGGAAGATCCTCATCATGTAAAAAATGTTTTTCTTGTACGGGATCTTCTGCTACCATCGGACCATTATGTGCCAACTCACTACCCTCTTTCTTCGATTTAAAAATCGGCCACATAAATTGCGCATACCATTCTTCCTGCTGATATGATTTAACACCGTATCCACTTGGATATTTTCTGGTGATTAATCCGGTGCCAAAAATGATATCCCAGATGAAAAACATATTACCAAAATTCCCTTTGTAATGACCCACACCATCATCATTAGAATCGGCATGATGGGCATGATGTGTTGCTGGTGTTGAGATTGTTCGTTCCAGAACCCATGCCATAGGATGAAGCCATTTCTTTTCATAGAAAGGTTTATCCCATGGAATGCTTGAATGAGCAAGTGTTGTGATAATAGATTTGATTCCTTTAACAAACAACGCCGGGTATCCTAAACCAATGTACACGAGCGCCGTTGTGAGATATGTTTGTGAGAAGAATATTGTGTAAATAATATTTTGTCTGCTGGCCATGGCCATACCCATGTATGGAGCCGAGTGATGTGTGCGATGAAATCTCCACAAGAAAGGAACTTCATGATGAAGACGGTGATACCAATACTGTGTAAGATCATCAGCAATGGCAATGATGAAAAAGCCCCACCAGAAAGGAACCCAATCAAAAGCAGCTTTGAATCCAGGGAGAGCCAGTGGAAGAAATTTCAAA
The DNA here is from genome assembly GCA_035493595.1 of Cyclobacteriaceae bacterium. Taxonomy (GTDB): domain Bacteria; phylum Bacteroidota; class Bacteroidia; order Cytophagales; family Cyclobacteriaceae; genus DATCRE01. The sequence continues at coordinate 2,337 of DATJHZ010000002.1, forward strand.
CCAAAATATGCAACAAGTGGTCTTACTACAATCTTGGGTACGGTGTAGCAAACAATATCAAGGATACGTTCATTTTTACTCCAATGCTTTTTATAGAGGCCCAGCGAAAATTCGATGACACCTAATATCAACATGAACACTGGCAAACCCCAGGTGCTCAGGTTTTCAAAGACAGATTCAAAAAACTTAATCATGGTTTTAACGGTTAAGGGTATACTTATTTTTTATCCGAAATCTGTTTTTCAGTATTCGAATTATTTTGCTTCTTCCATGGACGCTCACCACTGAAATAAAATGTTAGCAACATCAATACAATGGGTAACGCATAGATGAACAAACTCAACAACACATTCTTCACAATGCGTTGTGCTATTTTTGGTTCCATTTTCATAGAGTATCTGTTTACGGATAGCTTTATATCGGGTAATCCTAATTAAGAAGTTTTTGAATTAGCCTAAGCCCTCCAAACAAAATCAGAAAGGGCACGATAGTAACAACAATGCCAATCAAGATCTTCTTTGCTAAAAGTGTTATATCTGAAAGTGTCATCTCATAAATCGTTTTAATATTCTTTTGTCAATCAATCACCTGATCTGACAAACCAGACCAGGTGATGTTAACAGGGAGAGGGATTATTTACTTCCGATGGCATTAGGAGTTGTAATTGCATTATCAACAATTACCTGATTAATCTTACCGGTAAAAGTAAACGCGCCTTTGTATCGATCTGAAACTTGTGTAATCAGATCTTTACCAACGTTGATCTCATCTCCTGTGCGAATGTTTGCCTGCGCTTTAACGATTGGAGCTTCTGCAACTTTTGTATCGTTAATATAAAGTTCCTGAGTTCCGGCAGCGTCGTTAGGTTCTTTCGCATCTTTATAATTCAACACATACTTTACAACTACTTTGCCTGCTGGCAGAGGTTTGCTCGAAACAAGGTGTGTTAACTTCACACCTGTATTGTTAGCAGCATAAAGTTTTCCTTCTTTAACAAAGAGACTCACACCACCAAAGCGACCGCCCAATGCAAAGAGAACTCCTTCACTACCTTTCTGAATTTCTGCATCAGCTGTAATGGTGTATGATTTATAAGGCGTTATCGGACTTGCTACGCCAAAAACTTGCGAGGCCTCTGGATAAAATACAGTGCGTGATGCGTTGTTATTCAAGTAAAGGGGTGAATAGTCAAGTTGTTTCTCTGTTCCATCTTTTAATGGATAGATATTGTACTTGGCAGCTTCGCTATCAAACAGATCTTGTAGTTCTTTTAACTTATCAGGATTAGATGAAGCAAGATCATGAAGTTCATTGTAGTCGGCCGTCAGGTTATACAATTCCCATTTGTCTTTGCTGAAATCTTCACCTTTCTTATGAAGTGTTCCTGCTTTCCATCCATCTTTATAGATAGCGCGTGAGCCCATGATTTCATAATGCTGAACAATGTGTCTTGAAGCTGCTCCTGAATTATTGATGCTATAAGCAAGACTGGTTCCTTCAATCGGTTCTTGTCTGTAACCATTAATGATGGAAGGTATTTGAGCACCTGTTAATTCAATAGTAGTTGGAAGTATATCAATAAGGTGAGCATACTGATTACGGATTCCACCTTTCTCTTTAATTCCTTTAGGATAGAAAACTATAAGCGGATTGCGTGTGCCACCTTCTGAGTTGGCATCTTGCTTCCAGTATTTGTAAGGCGTGTTAGCTGCCATCGCCCAACCCAATGGATAATTAGGACGAGACGCTTCAGTGCCAATCAAATCTATATCAGCTATGTTTTGTTGAAGACGTTGCTCTTCTGTTTGTGCAGGATCATTGGTGTTAACAATGCCAACAAATGTTCCTTCTTTACTCGCACCATTATCACCAACTGAAACAAAGATCAATGTGTTATCCAACTGGTTGATCTTCCTCAGATAATTAATAACACGACCAATTTCATAATCAGTTTGTGAAACGAAGCCTGCATAAACTTCCATGAAGCGCGCGTAAAGTTTCTTTTCATTAGCTGAAAGTGTTTCCCAATCTTTGATACCGGGATTTCTTGGTGGTAGTATCGTACCCTTCGGAACAATACCTAATTTGATTTGCTGAGCTAATACTTGTTCCCGATACTTATCCCATCCTGAATCGAATTTACCTTTGTATTTATCAGACCATTCTTTTGTTACATGGTGAGGTGAGTGACCTGCTCCTGGTGCATAATACAAGAAGAAAGGTTTTGTTGCATCAATTGATTTTTGTTCGGCAATATAACTGATGGCTTTATCAGCAATTCGTGTGTTAAAAAGTTTTCCATCAGCTTCAGGTTCTACTTTGCGCGTATCATCCCATGTGAACGGATGCCATTGATCCGTCGATCCACCAAGGAATCCATAGTAGTGATCAAAGCCTCTGCCTGTTGGCCATCGGTTAAACGGACCGATTGCTGTTTGATGCGATGGAGGTGTAAGATGCCATTTGCCTACAGCATACGTATTATAACCATTCTCCCGAAGGATCTCAGCTATCGTTGCTTTTTCAAAAGGCATGTAGCCATCATAACCCGGTGTACCAATAGCAGTGTTCGGGAATAAACCCATGTGTACAGAGTGAGAATTTCTACCGGTCAATAATGCTGCACGCGTTGGTGAGCAGATTGCTGTGGTGTGAAAATTTGTATAGCGAAGTCCGTTGTTAGCCAGACTATCTATTGTTGGTGTTTTTATCAAACCACCAAATGTACTGATGGCACCAAAGCCAACATCATCAAGCAAGATCCAGACAACGTTAGGTGCACCTTGAGGGGCTTTGTTTTTTTCTGGCCACCACTGTTGGGTCTCAGCAAGATTATGACCGATCTTACCTTGATACGATTGAACAGGTTCGTGCTGTGCACTAGCCTGTGTGATCACACCTCCAGTCACAACAGCGACTGAGAGTGCAATCTTGAATTTTCTGTAAAAGTTCATGGGAATTGGATTGTGGGTTGGTAATAATTTTTTTGAATATTTAAAAATCATACCCAACTCAGACTCTTTCAGTTGGGTATGATTTTGATGAATCTACTTCCAGAGTGGATTCTGTTCCAATAATGGATTGTTGTCTAATTCAATCTGCGGAATTGGAAACCATCTGTTACGATCAACTGCATTTACTTTACCAGCATCGTGCAATTTTTGAACAAACACCGGATTACCTGCAGCGTCTCTTTGTCTGATAAGGTCAAACCAACGTTGGTATTCGTAAACCAATTCCAATTCACGATCAAGGTAAAGTGAATCACGGAATTGATCTTGCGTTAATCCGGCCGTGAGGTCAGCAAGGCCAGCTCTGCTTCTAACGCGGTTAAGAGATTTGTACGCTTTGGCTGTTGGACCGTTGGCTTCATTCTCAGCTTCAGCATGGATCAATAACAATTCTGCATAGCGAAGAAGTGTTACGTTTGTTGCTGCTTCACCTGGAACAGCAACAAACGCGTCTGGATCGAACGTTTTATTTATATAGGGTATTGAGTCGCCTGGGTAGGCAGGATTTTTTAATGGCGTACTAAATTTCGCTCCTGTTTTTGGGTTAACAAATTTAGTTGCGAAAGTAACCTTCCTTCTCTTATCAGTTACTTTGTACAGCTTGTAAACGTTAAATGATTTATCATCACCTTTTGTATAAAAGTTTAACTGATCGGAATAGGTACCAACTACACCAAAGCTTGAAGGAAATTTGGGTAATGTTCGAGGAAAATCATTTCTTCCCTGGCCCTGAGAGTTTGTTGTGTATTGAGCCGAGAATATATGCTCTTCATTATTCTTATACTTGGGTAGAAAAACGTGCGAATAATCAGTTCTTAAATTATAACCATAAGTTCCTGTTCCTCCATCAACGGCGGAGAGTACCTCCTCTGCTTTATTAACAGCATCTTGATAATGCGAAGTTATTCTTAAGGGAAATGATGCTTTGGTTAAATATACTTTTGCCAGCAGAGCCTTAGCTGCTCCGGCCGTAGCCCGGCCCAAATCTCCACTTGCATAAGAATCAGGCAATACTGCGGCAGCTTCGGTCAGATCCTTTTCAATTTGATCATAGACTTCAGCCGTAGTTGATTTCGCTATGTAATAATCCTGAGCTTTAACATATGTTTTATATTCTGTGATTAATGGCACATCGCCCCACAATCTCACAAGGTTAAAATAAATAAATGCACGGTTAAATTTAGCTTCACCAATATACCTGTCGCGAAGAGCAGTATTCGTTCCAAAATCAATACTTGGTATTTTATCAATGGCAACATTTGCTCGCTTCACACCAGCATAATGTTGTTGCCAGTTTTCGTAAAATGTTCTATTGGTCGAAGAGTGGTTATGTACCGATAATGAACGAACATCAGCGTTGGTTGCACCAGGACCTGGATACTGTTCATCTGTTGCAAATTCCATTCCTACCTGAAGTAGCGAATTGTATGCTGATTGACCAGAACCGTTAGGACCTCCAGCATTATAGAAAAAATAGGTTGCATTCACTGCTGCCAGTGCATCTGCAGGTGTCTTATAATACTGATCCTCAGAAATAAAAGACTTAGGATCTTCCGCCAGGAAATCTTTGCATGAAGATGCAAGAATAAGTATGGCGGCTATGATAATTATATAATTTAAATTCTTTTTCATGATTGATATCGGATTAAAAACTATCAGAGGAATTAAAATGAAAGCTGAATTCCACCTTGTACTAATTTATTATTTGGATATACTCCTGAGTCAACACCTCTGTTAATCAAGGATTGTCCTGCCTGACTTGTTTCCGGATCATAGCCAGTATATTTTGTCTTTGTCCAGATATTCTGTGCAGATACATAAACACGAAGTGACTTCACTCTTATCTTTGACAACAATGAAACAGGGATGTTGTAGCCGAATGAAATATTTTTCAATCTCAGATAAGAAGCATTTTCAATGAAGCGATCTGAAACTGTAATGGCAGGATCCTGATAGGCAGCTTTAACATCGGTATTCGTATTTCCCGGATCGTCAACACCACGAGTACCTGGAGCCCGATAAGCGTTGGCAGCAGCTGCATCACCATTACCTGCACCGTTATTCAATTCTAACTGTGCTCTGTTTTGATTGTAAAGTCTGGCACCAATAGATGTTTGAAAGAAAATTGAAAGGTCAAAACCTTTATAACCAAAGGTGTTTGTTAAACCTGCATTTATACCGGGTTGATTTGCAATTACAACCCGATCTCCTGCCTGGGTAATTGAACCACTGTCATCAACATCTACATATTTTTGTGCGCCTACTCCTTTAAAGGCCTGAGGAGTTAAAGCACTAGGTCCTTCCTGGCCGGGCTGAATTAGTCCATCTGTTTTATAAACAATAAATGATCCTAAGGGTTTGCCAACTTCTATAACAGAAGGCGCATTTGTATTTGGCACAATTCGGGTAACGCCATTTCCTAAATCAAGAACTTTATTTCTGTTTACAGAGAAAACAGCTATGGTGTTCCACCTGAAATTACCTACTATATTTTGAGTGTTGACTCCAACTTCAAAGCCACGGTTCCCAACAACACCCAGATTTTGACTTACAAAAGATTGTTGACCAGCATTAATTGTTCCTCCTAACGCAAGACCTGATGTACCTGATACAATGGCGTCGAGTAACAAATCAGATGTTCTTTTGTAGTAGTAGTCGAGCACTACATTCACACGATTATTCAAAAGACCAATGTCTGCACCGATGTCTGTTTGAAATGTTTTCTCCCAGCCCAGATTTGGATTAGGGGCCACCGTTGGCGCAAAACCTGATACAGTTTGATTGTTAAAATTATATCGGAAGTAACTCAACTGAGCCTGAGATTTGTAGGTAGGAATACTTTGATTACCTGTTACTCCAACACTACCTCTGATTTTCAGAAATGTAATCTGTCTGATGCTTTTCAAAAAATCTTCTTCATGAACATTCCATGCTAAAGCGGCAGAAGGAAAATAACCCCACTTATTTTCTGGCCCGAATCTGGAAGAACCATCAGAGCGAAGTGTAAAGGTTGCGATATATTTTTCTTTAAGACCATAAGTTACCCTTCCAAACCACGATGCCAATGACCACTGATTGTAGTTAGATGATGCTGGAGTTGCGCCGCCTCCACCGGCTGTTAAAGCATTACCTAAGTTATTATAACCAAAGAAATCTGTAACATAGTTACTTGTATTGGTAAGAAAACTTTCTGTAGTAGATCGCTGAACTGAGAAACCAGCCAGCGCATTTACTGAATGAATGCCGTTAATATTTTTCAAATAACTTAGCGTATTCTCATTCAGCCAATTGACTGTATTTGATTCTCCAACAGAAGCAAAACCTTTAAGTGTGAGACCCTCAAGTGTAGAACTTGGTAAGTACCTGTTTTGCTTATTTACAAGCACATCGGCACCGAACAAAACCTTAGCTGTCAATCCTTCCAATATTTTATATTCACCAGAAACATTCGCTAACAGTCTTGATGTATTTGTATTGTTTTTTTGATTGTACAGCGAATTTATTGGATTAGCCAATGGCTGATCCAGGCCCGATTGTATTAAAAACGTTCCATCATTTTTGTAAATAGGCAGTGCTGCAGGTGATGAAAGTAAATTTGAAACGATAGCATCAGGAGCAACCTTTGCTGAAATGCTACTGGCATTTACATAGGAAAATATTCTAAACTTATCATTAAAAGAATGATCAATATTGAAACGCAGCGAATAGCGTGTGAACCCTGTATTTCGGATAACTCCATCCTGATTAAAATAATTGCCTGATATGGCCAATCTCGTTTTATCTGTTCCGGATAGTATGGAGAGTGTATGACTCTGAATTGCAGCTTGAGTAAATGCTGCCTTTTGCCAGTCTGTACCAACACCTGCAGTGTCAAGTGTATAACCTCCTGCCTCAGCTGCGGCCAGGTATCCTTTATTATCAGTCTTTAATTTATTTGTATTGGTGATTACACCATTAAACGCATCCGTATTGGCAGCAGCATCTTTTCTCAATTGCCACCATTCACCAGCAGTAAGCAGTGGCAATGTGCGTATTACTTGTTGTACACCATAGTAGGCGTCATAATGAATACTTGATTCATTTGACTTCCCTTTCTTAGTGGTAACAATAATAACTCCGTTTGCTCCTCTTGATCCATATATAGCTGTTGCTGATGCGTCTTTCAGAACATCAATGGATTCAATGTCTGCGGAGTTAATGGTTGAAAGTGGATTAATTTTAGGGCCATTTGTGATCCCTGCGTCTGCAATTGAGTAATCATTATTAATGGGAAAACCATCAATTACATATAGCGGATCACTAGATGCTGAAATCGAGTTACTACCTCGTATCTGAACACTCACACCACCACCAGGTTGTCCTGAAGTTTGTGTTACAATTGCTCCTGGTATAGAACCTTGTAAAAGTCGCTCAACAGAGGCCACTGGTTGACTCTTTAACTCCGTCGGCACCGATGCAACAGAACCTGTTATATCCTTTCTTTTCTGTTCACCATAACCAACAACAACTACTTCGTTAAGTACATTATCTAATTGTAATGTAACTTCCAACGTTTCGTCTGTAATTTCATAGACTTCAACATCTTGTGTTTTATAACCAACAAGATTAACGGTAACAGTAAAGGGAAGTTCTTTAGCGGCCTGAACACTAAACTCTCCGTTGGCATCTGCCAATGCAGAACTGCCTGATCCTTTAACAAAAATTGTTGAACCTGGCAGTGTTTCACCTGCCTCGTCCTTAACAACTCCTTTTATCACTTTCTGGGCCAATAGTGGTATGGCGGAAAAAATGATGACTGATGCACTTAGTAGAATTTTCTTCATGAGCTCTCCAATTGAAATAGTAGTATTTATGATTTAGGGGTTAATTAAAAGCAACCTGCTTCAGAAGTTTTTCTTTTCCTTTCTTAAAAACTTCGGGATCGGGATTCAAGTATCCAAAATGATGGAGGTCTTCCTGGCTATGATCTATCAGCCAATGCAAAAATTTCAACGCTTCTGGATTTGTACTTGTCTTGCTAATGGAAACATGCAAATATTCTACTGGCACATTTTTAAGATCATCAGCTTCCAGTGCTCCTATAACTTTATCCAGGTCATTGAAATATTTTTCATCGTTGCTTACACGTCCGTTGCCATCAACATCAACTGGCAACACAGCAAGGCCATCTAATGGTTTTCTTGTTTGAAGATTGTATAGCAATCCTGGTGTGCTGTAGGATACACCCGTAGTATCACGAAGCAACGCTTTTATCAGATGTTCATCTGCACCAGAAATTGCTTTGCCTTTAATGTTGGTTTGTTCAAATCCAAAGTAGTGAGCAAAGGTTATTGGTGCAC
>DATJHZ010000003.1:0-13830 GCA_035493595.1 Cyclobacteriaceae bacterium
CTGCTCTTTGGTGCCGAGTTTACACATGAATACAATATCTACTGTAATAAAAGAAATTCAAAAAACGTAACTGATTAAAGTTCATTTATGACCGCATAATTATTTCTCACCTTAACAGGTGATATTTCCCTTCTTTTATGCACTTATCATAAATGCTTACTACTTTAGATTAAAATCATGGAAATTATGATGACGCAGGAAATGCCCGTCCTAATGAACACCGCTGTGGAACGAGAAGAACTTTTCGTCAGCCTGTACAAACAAGTTTTTCCCTCTGTAGCTGCATTCATAAGTAAACGCAATGGAACTCTGAACGACGCGAAAGATATTTTTCAGGATTCATTGGTGATCTTCTATGAAAAAATGCTGGATGGCAAACTTGAAGGCATCTCACACGAAGCTTACCTGTTTGGTATTACTAAACATTTATGGCTGCGTAAATTCAAGCAAGACAAGAAAAACATTTCGCTTACTGATTTTGAGGCGGCCATTACTATACCTGAAGACTATTTTCCAGAAGTACAATCAAATGTACTCATGCAATTTCTTGAGCAAGCCGGTAAGAAATGCATGGAGCTTTTAACGGCGTTCTACTACCATAAGCATTCCATGCAAAAAATAACGGACGAGTTCGGATATACTTCTGAAAGATCAGCTACCGTACAAAAATTTAAGTGTATGGAAAAAATCAGAGATAAGGTTACAGAGAAATCAATGAACTATGAGGACTTCACTGAATAAAATTAAAGAAACTGAAGACTTCATATTGAATGCGATGAAGCCTGATGATGCTCTTTTGTTTCGGGCCAGATTGATCCTTGATCCTGTCTTACGAATGCAATTGGCACTTCAACGAAAAGTTTACGCTCTGATTCGTTTATACGGAAGAAGAAACCTGAAATCTGAAATCATCTCCGTTCAGGAAAATATTTTCAATACCACTGAGTTTCGTGAGGAAATAGATCAACTCTTTTTAAAGCCTTAGTATTATGAACAAACATGCAAGTGTAATTCCCATGGTGATTGACAGCAGTAGCCATGGAGAAAGAGCCTATGATATTTACAGTCTGCTATTAAAAGAAAGAATCATTTTTCTTGGCACAGCTGTAACCGATGTTTCTGCTAATCTCATCGTGGCGCAATTGTTATATCTCAATAGCATGGATCAGAAAAAAGATATTAACCTTTATATAAATAGTCCGGGTGGAAATGTATACGCAGGTCTTGCCATATATGATGCCATGCAAATGATTCAGGCACCTGTATGCACGTATGCTGTTGGTATCACGGCCAGTATGGGTACAGGATTACTCGTTAGCGGCAGAAAAGGAAAACGATATGCATTGCCTCACGCCACCATCCACATGCACCCAACAAGCGGTGGAGCACAAGGCTATACAGAAGACGTGAGAATTTCTACACGAGAACAGGAACGAATTCAAACTCAATTGTTTCATCTCATCGGAAAACACACAGGTCACTCATGGAAAGAGATTGAAGATTATTTTCTTCGGGACAGATTTATGAATGCTGTTGAAGCGAGAGAGCTAGGACTAATTGACGAAGTGCTTGGCGATACCAGTGATGTCGTTACGTTACATCATCCCATCATTGATGTAAACCTTGTCGGAGCGATTAAAAAACTAAGCTAAGCTTATAGTAGTTTTACTAAACCTTTTCTGTGCAGGTGTCAAAAATATGCATGGCCTTCTCCTCTGAAACTTCCAGATACCATTTGTTAGCTGGCATTACAGAAACAACAGGACCTAATTTACATCTGTCGGTACATCCGGTTTTAATAACCTGAACATAACGACGAAGATGCCTGGCTTTCACTTCTGCCTTCAGTATTTTATATAGATGCTTGCCTCCACGCTTCTTGCATTTGCTGCCACAGCAAGTGTAGAAGACGCAATCAGGTGCTTGTGATAGTTTCTTATGCATGTTTCAATTTTAATCAATTAACAACAGAATGCATTTCTATTAATAACAAAAATAGCATCATTCTTACTTCACGAGCGTAAATCTGACTTTCTAGGTTCAGTCTATTCATCAAACATTGGTTAGTACAAAATTATCGTATGTCTTATATGATTCAAACGTTTGCTGCACTTATTATAAAAAATGCATTGCATAGGCAGATTGTCATCTTTCATTACACCTCAACTTTATTCACTGCTTTTTGAACTAACATTGCGCATATTTTATCGTTAACACACAGGCAAACTCATTGTGTAAGCGCTACAAATTGATTAGCAGAATGATGATTGCAGGAGTACAATTGTAAAACAAATAGCATTATGAAAACCAGAGAAGATATAATAAGACAAGCTTCCATTTTTACATCTAATGGATTGATTGATCCAAGAGTGATGCCTGGCTATGTTTCAAACAAAACTCAAAGCAACATGAGTCTTGGAAATAAGTTCAGAAGAGTTATAGAAAACCTGTTCAGCAAATTTGAAAAACGCCAGGCATCTATATAAGATAAAAGATGATGCTTAATCCGCTTCTAATCTTTTTCCGATCCTACCAAATAGCAGGTTTCAAAAAGAAGAACAGTAGTGTAAAAGCTACAAAAAGAAAAACGAGTACGAAGTTAGAAGTTGGGATGGGTTCGCTTTTTGAATAGGCCAGGCAAAAGCGAACAAAATTTTCAAATACATGTCGCATAATTTAGAGGGTTTTTTCGGTTGTGCGAATATAAAAAATCGCAAGCAACTATACACCCTTAGAGCAGGATTTTTAAAGGGTCAAGGCCATCTGATAGCTCATTTTGAAAGTGCTGAATCTGCCCAAAACCTGTGTTCAAACATAGAATTCACAGTAAAAGACACTCTAAGTTCCATCTTTCAGGCACGCCTCTTAACGGTTACTAATGCCCATTGATCGCAGTATGGTTGTTGTATTACCAGCACGATACTAAATTTAATATACATCATACTATGCATTATGGAAGCCGATACAAAAATTGCTGATGTTACAAGTCTTGTGAAGGTGCTGACGGATTGTTCAAAAATATGCCGTAGTCTGACAACATCACCAGCACTTGATATTGCAAGAGAGCATGAATTACCTGAGATACCTAAATTAATCAGGTTAGTAAATGACTGTGCTGCCAGCTGTGATATTGCTATACTATTGATCGAACGAAAATCACATATTGTAGTAGACTTCCTTCAGGTGTGTGAGGAGTTAACAATGGAGTGTGCCTGGGAATGCAGCAAGTATGGTTTTGAGATCTGCAAAGAATGTTCGCAAGCCTGTGAGCTGGTTGCAAAAACCTGTCTCCCTTATCTTAACCAGGAAGATTCAATTTAATTGACTCTTAAATTTAAAATCATTTCCGAGCACAAACCTTTCATCACTGTTTTCAATTTTTTATTTAGTGCCCGGAAATAATTTATAGATAAGCCTACTTTAAAATACTAAGGAAAGTTGTTCCGAGATTATCGGCAATCATTTTTCTATACTTAACACTTCTACGATAATCAGGTGTAAGAAACTCATTCCACAATACATCCCAGTCTGATTGCTTGGACATAACAAAGGCAAGTTCTTCAGCTTCTCCAAAATTTACATTCTGTCTTTTTACCGGAAGATTTTTACGCGTAGCATCAACATACTCTGTAAAATCCAGAATGGTGAACAACTTTGGATTGGTACTTATTTTCTTCAGAATATCAGGACCATTAGAGCCGTAGGTAATAACAAGGCCGGGCATATAATCTTTCTTTATTTTTTCTATATGCTTAAGATGTGTGCTTCCACCTATAACCTCTGCCGAATACCCAATTAGCTTCTCAGAGATATCACTAGCACCGGCAATGCTTGGAGCATTTTTATGTGTTAACAAAACAACAGGATTTGAAAGAAAAGATGGCGTGAATTTGAGCGTTTTCTTTCGCTCATCTGTAACGGTAACATTGGTTACACCCAATATGTCTTTAGTACCTTGTACAACTTTTAAGAACTGGGTAAACACAGGTTCTTTACCTGCATAGTTCAGTGTGATCTTCTTACCATAACGAGTTTGAACATAGGCAACGAAGTCGTTGAGAATATCAACGCAGGCACCTTTAATTTTTCCGGCCTCTGAATAGATCAAGCCAGGTTGTTCATAGTAAACTACAGTGAGTGTTCCGGCTCCGGCAGCTTTTATAGCTGCCCAACTTTCGCCCTGATACTTTTGACCATAGCCGGTAGTGGTAAATAGGAATAGCAATAGCGGGATCCGCAGATTCTTCATCATAAAAAAACAGTTTAGGTTACAAGCGAAGATAGCGTTTAGTTTCAAATGTGAAAGAAATACGAATTCTTTCAATATGAAATTATTTTACGCAAACGATGTAATTATTGCATCTTATGATTAACGGTGAAGAGAAGTGTGATCTATACAGATATGATAAGGTAATCTTATTGATTCGTTATTACTCTCTATCGTAGAGTTTCATTCCTTTAGCCAGCTTATTAATTGACTTTGCCAGTCTATCAATTTTTGTTTCTTCTTTCTTTGCTGAATAAATCCATTGAATGTAAAATTTCTGCTCACTCTCTGAGAGAGACTTGAAAAACTTAAATGCAGCAGGCTCATCTTCTAAGCAAAGTAGCATTTCCTCAGGCACTTCAAGCGGTTCATTATCGGGATAGAGAATAATATGAACAAGATCGCCTTCATTCTTTTTTATTTGCTTTCGTATTTCGGCTTTTACAGGTAGCATCACTTTACCATCGCCCATAGGCATGAGATGATACTTTCTTATTTCATAGCCATCAATAGTGCCTTTTACTTTCTTCCAGCCAAAAGGTGCTTTGCTGTCTTTTAAATTATCAGGCAAACGGGCATAGGTCCAGCCCCCCTTGCCTTGAAATTTTTCGAGACGAAATTTCTTATCAATTAATGGCTTCATGCTGAAACTTATCAAAAGTAATTTATAAAAATAAGACTATTGTCGGTTATGAATACGTTAAAGCTATGACTGTCATTTATAGCTACCACTAACCATTTAATATTCTAATCGAAATTTAATTACTAAATTACTTTTTCATAACCACTCCCCATGAAACATCTATTCCTGACAGCCCTTCTGTTTGCTTTCGTTTTCACCGTTACAGCACAACAACTGTATATGCCTCGAAACATAAAGCAAGCTTATAATAAAGGAACACGTTCTGTTGATGGCATGCCTGGAAAAAAGTATTGGCAAAACAGAGGTCGATATAACATTACCGTTACAGCATTACCTCCTGATAAGAATGTAAAAGGTGAAGAGCAGATCACATATTTCAATAACAGTCCTGATACGGTGCGCAGTCCTGTCATCAAATTATTTCTGAATATTCATAAGCCCGGTGCCCCCAGAAATTTTGGAGCAGGTAGTGATTACCTGACATCGGGTGTGCATATTGATGCTGTTACATTTAATGGCGCCAACGTTGAATGGCGAGATAATCCTTCCGTATTTACATGGCAACCATTTCGTTTACCTAGGCCATTGGCACCTCACGATTCCATGAAGGTAACTTTCAAATGGCATTACGAAATATCTAAACAGAGCAATCGTGAAGGGATGATTGATTCAACAACTTATTTTCTGGCTTACTTCTATCCGCGCTTTGCTGTGTTAGATGATTATAATGGATGGGATAGAATGAACTTCATGGATTCGCACGAATTCTATAGCGACTTCAATGATTACACTGTCACTGTTAATGTTCCTAAAAATTATGTTGTATTCGGAACAGGAACACTTCAACATCCGGAGAATCTATTGCAGCCAGAAATTCTGCAACGCTTTACTAAATCATTCACGTCTGATGAAACCATTCACGTTGCTACAAAGGAAGAATTGAAAGCTAAAAAAGTAACAACGCAAAATAATATCAACAGCTGGCAGTTTAAAGCAACCGATATTCCAGACATGACTTTTGGCTTGAGTGATCATTTTATTTGGGATGCTGCAAGCGTTGTGGTTGATGATGCCACAAAAAGAAGAGCAAGTGTTCAGGCTGCTTATAGTGATACTGCTGAAGATTATAAATCTATGGTAGAGTATGGCCGCCACTCACTTGACTGGCTTTCGCACAACTGGCCGGGAATACCTTACCCTTACGAAAAGACAACCATCTTTCAGGGCTATGCAGGCATGGAGTATCCCATGATGGCCAATGATGAATCATACGAAGATCCGGCGTTTTCAAGATTTGTTGCTGAACATGAAATTGCTCATACCTACATGCCTTTTTACATGGGCATAAATGAAACACGTTATGGTTTTATGGATGAAGGTTGGGCTACAACATTCGAACTTCTCATTGGCCGTGCTGACATGGGTAACGAAAAAGCCGAAGGACTGTATAAAGAATTCAGAGTTGATGGCTGGATCAACAGTAAAGCATCTGATCAGGAAATTCCAATCATCACACCAGGCGATGCACTCACCGGGCAGGGCTTTGGTAACAATGAATATGGCAAAGCATCACTCGGCTACCTGGCTGTAAAAGATTTATTAGGTGATGATCAGTTTAAAAAATGTCTTCATGGCTTTATGGATCGCTGGCATGGCAAGCACCCAATTCCCTGGGATCTCTTTAACACCTTTAACAACATTGCAGGTAAAGACTTAAACTGGTTCTGGAACAACTGGTTCTTCTCAACATACTATATAGATCTGTCCGTTAAAGAAGTAACTAAATCAAAAAGTAGTTACAGTGTGGTAATTGATAATATTGGTGGAATGGCTGCTCCTGTAAATATTGTTGTTACCTATGCTGATGGAAGCACTGAAAATTTTCATCAGACTCCAGCCATCTGGCAAGCCAATCAGAAACAAGCCAAGGTTGCTCTTACTACAAAAAAAGAAATCAAATCACTCAAGCTCGATGGCAACATCTGGATGGATGCTGATGAGTCTAATAATACATGGGAGAAGAAGTAGCTCTCGCGCCAGCGTCCGCTGGTGCGCCAACCATTTCAAGCGTCCGCTTGCGAAAACGCGTATCATATTTCACACCTCTAAATCTCAACGTCATATATAATTGACGTTGGGGTTCTTTAAGTCTGCATAGCGCCAGCATTCATTGGTCTCATCAACCATTCAGTTGTCTCGCTTGCAAAAATTTCCAGCCTGATTCTTTTAATTAATCTCATCTAAACCTGATTTGAGAATTAGCTCAAATACAAGGTTTCTTTCCTTAAAATTCTTTCAATCACACAACCAAAAAATTAAAGTTTTTATAATTACCTATTTATCTATCGAATTAGTAGATTTTAAATTAATTTTTGATACTTTGCACGAAAGTTTCAGGGTAGACCCTGGCATAACAAAACAAACATTAAGAAATAACAAACATTATGGCCGATCAAAATTTACAACAAACTGCCCTTGGCGATGTAGCCGCACGGCAGTTAGCAATTGCCACCCGCACAGTACCTCAACTCTCTACCATATCACCACGGTGGTTGACGCACTTGCTCAATTGGATTCCTGTTGAATCGGGTATTTATCGGGTTAATAAAGTAAAGGACGCAAGCAGCGTACAGGTAGATTGCTCTGCCCGTGATGAACGAGAACTTCCTCAAACTTTTGTTGACTACATTGAAAATCCAAGAGAATATTTATTAAGCGCTGTTAACACCGTGCTTGATGTTCATACTCGTGTATCTGATCTATATAGTAAACCTTACAACCAGATCAGTGAGCAGCTTCGTCTTACTATTGAAACCATTAAAGAAAGACAGGAAAGCGAACTCATTAATAATAAAGAATATGGTTTGCTCCATAGTATAGCACCTTCTCAACGCATAAAAACTCGTAAAGGCCCTCCTACTCCTGATGATTTTGATGAGTTGATTACTAAAGTATGGAAGGAACCTGGTTTCTTTTTATTGCATCCACTTACCGTTGCTGCTTTTGGTCGTGAATGTACACGTCGTGGTGTACCGCCTCCAACTATTTCACTTTTTGGTTCGCAGTTTATTACGTGGCGTGGTATCCCACTCATTCCTTCAGATAAGTTGCCGATTGAAAATGGTAAATCAAAAATCATTCTTATTCGTACAGGCGAAAGTCGTCAGGGTGTTGTAGGACTTTATCAGCCAGGTTTACCCGGCGAGCAATCTCCCGGATTGTCAGTACGTTTCATGGGCATCAACGACAAGGCTATTGCTTCTTACCTGGTATCGCTCTATTGCTCATTGGCAGTATTAGTAGATGATGCTATTGCTGTTTTGGATGATGTTGAAATAGGAAACTACCATGAATACAAATACTAATCTGCAAGGATTACCAGACATAGCTGTGTTAGAAAAATTAGCAAATCAATTTTTTGCCAGTTTACCCGGAAACACAGCAAACACTTTCACTCAACCTGAAAGTCATTTTACGTCTGTTCAAGATCCAATCTTGCAACAAGGTCAGGTAGTTGATTTGAAGGATCCACAAACAAGTTTGTACGATCCACAAAAATCGTTGACCGGAGCTTCACCTACCGCATTGCAACAGGGTAATTCATCATCGTTAAAAAATTTGCAAAGTGGTACTCCCATTTTAGACAAGCAAGAGGCATCACCTACCGGGGCAGGAAGTGGTGCTTCTCCTTCAGCAGTACAACATGGTAATGCTGTGAATCTAAAAAATCCACAAACAAGTTTTCATGATCCTCATGCTGCATCATTAAAAGGAAAATCTCCGTCTTATACAGATACCGGATTCTCACCTTTTGAAAAACATCAGAGCAATGCAGGTTTAAAAAATTCGGATACAACTTTTTCATATCCCGATTCATTTGGATTTGGATTCATACCTAAATCACAAGTAGGATCTGGAATTTCACCTGGAGCATTAAATCATGGCTTAGGGAGTGCGGGTTACATTTCTCAACTTGAACAAAATAATCTTTCTCCAGGTCTGGGTAATATTCCTTTTCACATTCCTGGCAATGATGGGTTAAATGAATTGCTGAAAAATATCCATGTACCGGTAATCACTCCGCAATTACCTTCGCCTTCAGTTGATTCTTTATTTTATTTTTTGAACGAGCAGAAAACTGAAGCTCGTCAAAATTCAAGCATAGCAGGTTCTCCCATTGATGTTAATCTCATCAAGCGAGACTTTCCAATTCTACGCGAACATGTTAATGGACGTCCGCTAATATGGCTTGACAATGCAGCCACAACACAAAAGCCAAAACAGGTAATTGATAGGATCAGTTATTTTTACGAACACGAGAATTCAAATATTCACAGGGCCGCGCACGAACTCGCTGCTCGTGCAACGGATGCCTATGAAAGTGCACGCAAAAAAGTTCAGGCCTTCTTAAATGCAAAATCAGTTAATGAAATTGTTTTTGTACGCGGTGCAACAGAAGCTATTAACCTTGTAGCCAAAAGCTGGGGCGAACAAAATCTAAATGCTGGTGATGAGATCATTGTAAGTCATTTAGAGCATCACGCTAACATTGTGCCCTGGCAGCAACTGGCTTTAAAGAAGGGACTAAAAATCAGAGTAATTCCTGTTGATGATGATGGACAACTCTTACTTAATGAATACACAAAATTATTAAGTTCAAAAACAAAGTTAGTTTCTGTTACACAAGTATCGAATGCTCTCGGAACCATTACACCTGTAAAACAGATTGTTGAGCTTGCTCATCAGGCTGGTGCAAAAGTTCTTGTTGATGGAGCCCAATCTGTTTCGCACATGCGGGTTGATGTTCGCGCTCTGGACTGTGATTGGTTTGTGTTCTCTGGCCATAAAATTTTTGGTCCTACAGGTATAGGCGTTATCTATGGAAAAGAAGCATTGTTAAATGAAACACAACCCTGGCAAGGTGGTGGAAACATGATAGCGGATGTTACGTTCGAACATACTCAATATCAAAACGCACCTTCACGCTTTGAAGCAGGCACTGGTAACATTGCCGACGCTGTAGGTCTGGGCGCCGCTATTGATTATGTTACCAACATCGGAATTGATTTGATCAGTCAATATGAACACTATCTTCTCTTGTATGCTACCAAGTTGTTAAAAGATGTTCCGGGACTACGCCTGATTGGTACTGCACCTGATAAAGCGAGTGTTCTCTCTTTTGTTTTTGATGGATATAAAACTGAAGAAGTTGGCTATGCATTAAATCAGGAAGGGATTGCTGTTCGCTCAGGACATCATTGTGCTCAACCTATTCTAAGAAGGTTTGGTTTGGAAACTACTGTACGACCATCACTGGCATTTTATAATACATGTGCCGATATCGATACATTAGTTAACACTTTGTATAAACTTCGCAGCGGACATAGACCTGTGTCAAAAAAGTAGAATTTAGAATTTAGAATTTAGAATTTAGAATTTATTTCATATCAGCTTCAATAACAAATATGAAGAACCAGAAAACAATAGCGTTTATTGATCTTCTTTATAAAACTCATGTTGCAGAGTGGGAGGCTACGCCTTCTACTCTGCAAGCTATTGGCTGGCTTACAGATCTTCTTGAATACCTATTTCCTAATAATCGCTTGCATAAGCAATCCATTTACGAGGGCATTCTAAAAAAGAATCAAATCGATCTGGAGAATATTCTGTTGAGCTACCTCGATCCAAAGCATATTGATATTGAAAATTCCGTCAATGCTTTTTATAATTCACTGGAAGTAATCTATGAAAGTCTAAGAAAAGATGCTACAAAGATTTACGAAAACGATCCTGCGGCTACCAGTATTCATGAAGTGATCGTTTCATATCCTGGTTTCTATGCCATAGCCGTGTATAGAATTGCCAATAGATTATCACAGCTTGCCATTCCTATCTTACCCAGAATTCTTTGTGAGCACGCGCATGGCAAAACAGGAATTGATATACATCCAAACGCCCGAATAGATGTTCCCTTTTTTATTGATCATGGCACAGGCATTGTAATTGGTGCAACATCTGTTATTGGAAAAAATGTAAGCATCTATCAAGGTGTTACCCTTGGCGCTCTTCAGGTTAACAAAGAATTGGCGGATGAGAAACGTCACCCAACAATAGAAGACAATGTTATTATTTATGCCCGCACAACTATTTTAGGCGGAAACACTGTCATTGGAAAAAATAGTATTATTGGTGGAAGTGTTTTCTTAACGCAAAGTGTTAGTCCCAACTCAAACGTCTTTAACACACACAAACTACGAATAGAAATAAAGTCAGAGCAACAGCATTCAATCCCATCAACATTACTCGACAGAGGACGTTGATGCCTGCAAGGTATTCTCGCGCCAGCGTCCGCTGGTGCGCCCACCATTTCAAGCGTCCGCTTGCAAAAATTCTATTTCAAAAATCAAGTAGTGAGATAGTTTCATCTACACATCAAACTTCACACTCTCCTTCAATGTACGCTCATCATATTTCACTCCATACTGATCAAGTACATCCTGAGGCACACCATCCCAATTATTAGGTTTGTTACCAGCATAACCCAGATCAGTAATACCAATCTTGCTGGTAAAGAAACCTGTAGCGGTAAGGTCGCGTAGTAACGTAAAGAATGCAGCACCTTGCTGAAGCTCTGGCTTCACTGTTTCAGGATATGCAATATCATCAATCATCTCAATCTGTTGTTGTGAAGTACATGTCACAAACGGATTATTGAATCTACGCATGCAATGTAAATCAAGCCACTTCAATCCACCGCGTAAAGGCAACTGATGCTTCGGCATATCTTTCGCAATGAACTCAATAAACTCGGGTACCTTTGCATCCGTAGCACTTCCTGAAACATCATCTTTTGGAATGATGATATCAACCAAAACTGAAATGGTTTTCATTTCATGCTCGTCGAAAAAAGTTTCGCTAAGCAATTTCTTGTCGCGTTCAAGTTCTGCGGCATAGCGATCTATGCTAAAAGCTGGAGGCACTTCTGCATTTTCCTTTTTCTCTTCAGGGCCACAGCCTTGTAATAACACGCCGGCCCCAATTGAACCTACTGTAAATCGTTTTAAATATTCTCTGCGATCCATAACGGTATGTCTAAAGGTTTTTCTTTTTCATTTCATCAATAATATATTCTGAAGCTCTCATAGAAAGCGCCAGGATTGTCCACGTGGGATTTTTATCTGCCTGTGATACAAAAGCACCACCATCAACAACAAACAGGTTATCACAATCATGAGCTTGATTATGTTTATTCAATACAGATTTTTTCTTGTCATCGCCCATACGCGTTGTACCAACCTCATGGATAATTCTACCGGGTGCTTCAAGTCCGTAATTACTTGCAGCGTCTGATTTACCCCAGGTTACAACACCACCCATCTTGTCTATGATCTCAGCAAATGTTTCTTTCATGTGCTTGGCTTGCTTGATTTCATGATCACTCCATGTATAATTGAAACGCAATACAGGTATACCATATTTATCAACTACCGTTGGATCTATCTCGCAATAATTATCTTCCCGTGCAATCGCTTCGCCTCGGCCAGCCATGCCAAACGTGGCACCATAGAAATAACGGTAATCATCTTTTAGTGATGCACCATATCCTCCTGCTGCTTTTTGCTTACCATCACGTCCAGGATATTTGCCATTATGATTCTGCATTCCAAATCCAAAACCGTAGCCTGGCATACCCATGCCTCCACCATATTCAATATGATAGCCACGAGGGAAATCTAATTTCTTATTGTCGAGCCACCATGGTGTATAAACATGCATGCCACCTACACCATCTTCGTTGTAACGCTTGCGTCCTACCAGTTTAGGAAGAATACCACCCATGGATGCGCCGGTAGAGTCATGAAGATATTTACCAACCACGCCGCTTGAATTAGCAAGACCATTAGGATTGCGAGATGATTTTGAATTAAGCAGTAAACGAGCTGACTCACATGCACTCGCGGCCAGTATAACCACGCGGGCATTAACCGTGTATTCCTGCATATCATCTTTATTGACGAACGAAATACCTGTAGCCTTGCCGTTGGCATCCGTTAATACTTCACGGGCCATCGCGTTTGGAATCACATCAACATTGCCTGTCTCCAATGCAGGATTTACTAATACCGATGAAGACGAAAAGTCAGCGTGCACTGTACATCCTCTGTTACATTGTGAACAGAAGAAACACTTTCCGCGCTTGTCATTAATTTTCTCTGTGAGAATAGAAAGACGTGATGGTATTACGGGAATTCCAAGTTGCGTACCCGCTTCTTTAATGAACAACTCATGCAAGCGTGGTTTGGGTGGTGCAAGAAATATACCATCGGGTTCATTATGAATTCCTTCTTTCGATCCGAACACACCAATAAGTTTATCAACCTTGTCGTAGTAAGGTGCTACATCATTATAGCTAATGGGCCAATCATCACCAAGACCATCAATACTTCTATGCTTGAAATCATTCGGACCAAATCGCAGTGAGATTCTGCCCCAGTGGTTAGTTCTTCCACCGAGCATTCGCGAGCGAAACCAGTCGAATTTGGTGCCGTTTTTATGAGTATATGGTTCACCTTCTAACTCCCATCCACCATACGCTGCATCAAAATCACCAAAGCCTCTATAGAAAGTGCTGGCACCTCTGCGTGGTGACTCCCATGGCCATTTGAGTTGAGTAACATTTTTTGCAGGATCATACAATGGACCTGCCTCTAACAGCACCACCTTTACACCGGCATTCGCCAACACATAGGCAGCCATACCTCCACCGGCACCCGAACCCACAATGCACACATCATAATCTTTGGGTGTCTTTTTAATCTGAAAATCAGCCATAGAAAATAGAATCAATTACATTTCAATGTAAAGGATTCCAGCCAATACTTTTCTGATATTCCTGAAAATTTGATAAGACTTCTTTTGA
>DATJHZ010000004.1:0-7592 GCA_035493595.1 Cyclobacteriaceae bacterium
TGTTATAGAGCTTAGCAATTTTATAGTTTGTTGCGTCACACATTACAAAAGCGCCATTAACACGAATGAGGCCATATTGTTGACCACGCAAAATACCACGGTCAATATTGTAATTCGCTGCTGTAATACATGTTACTGTAGTATCAAGATTATGCTTGTAGAATCGCGGGTCGATATCAGCAGGATCAGTTGCTCCATAAGCATTAGTCCATGTTTGATAAAAATCAGAAGTAATCGCAGGTCCATCAGTTCCGTTGGCAGAAGGATAAGCAGCCAGAGGAAACTGATCGCCCGATAGTGAGAAGTATGCCATACGATTATGGCTTCCAGGAACATCAGGACGTTGATCAAGAGCAAAAATCAATTCCTTATTATCATGATTGGCATTACCAAATATCGCGAAGTAATCGGAAGACAATTGGTATTGTCCAGAACTGATAATTTTATCGCAATAAGAAATAACCTGATCCATATCATCTGCATTGAAAGTAAAGCTATCAGCATACCTGTCATGATATACAGCTGCGTTAAGATAAAGTCTGGCAAGAAGTCCCCAAACAGCACCCTTAGTAATACGACCTGGACCTGCATCCGTTGAGAGATCTGGTTCAGCTGTTAAGAATTGCGTTTTGATATATTCTACAGCATCATCACCGCGAAGTATGGTAGATCTGTCATTAACATCTTCTTTCACGAAAACTACGCCAAACAAGTCTAGTGTTAACATAGAGTAGAACCCGTACATGGCGCGTGCTTCGGCAAGATATGTTTTGCTTGTTTCAATATTAATCGCAGGCAACTGGCTTATGGCAGTAGCTGCAATAGATAAACCACGTGTAATGGCGTTCCATGTATTTTTCAAGTTCGGATCTGTGCTGTTATAAACATGCTGGTGCATGGCAATGTAAATACCATTGTCACCCCAGTCAGTACCACCACGATATGGTAATATCGCTTCATCAGTTGATATTTCCTGAATGGCAAAATAATTAGTGTGGGTAAACACGTTAAACATTTGTCCATACGTTGGCGCGATAAGACCATCGGCCGTTTGTTGATCAGTAAGTTTGGCCGTCAGGTTTTCGTCCAGTACTTCTTCATGAAGATTGGTACATCCTTCGGTGATCGCTGCACCAATTAAAAAGATGAACACATATATTATTCTTTTCATAATCGTTCTTAAAAATTAAAATGTAACATTTAGACCGAACATAACTGTTCTCGCTTTCGGGTAACTCAGGTAGTCGATTCCATAAGAGACAGCACTATCAACTGACCGATTAGCATTAACTTCAGGATCATATCCATTATATTTTGTAATCACAAACAGGTTCTGTCCGGTAACCGATAAACGAAGCGCTGTTAACCATCTGTCTAAACCTAGTTTTGCAGGTGAGAAATTATAACCTAACGTTGCATTATTCAGACGAAGAAACGATCCATTTTTCAAATAACGTGTTGAAACCTGGGCTGCGTTACTTGTCGATTCATTTGGATACTTAATAGCTTCTGATGTTGTGTTGACACCCTTTGCAATCTTTGCGCGATAAAAATTTGAGTTAGCGGTATTATCATAGATTTTATTTCCGGAAACGCCATTGAAGTTAATGGAAAGATCAAAGCCCTTGAACGATGCATTAGCATTAAAGTTATACATGATCTTAGGCAATGCACTTCCTGACGAAACGCGGTCAGCATCTGTGGTAGTACCATCGCCATCTTTATCAAAATATTTGCTCATTCCGTTTTCATCAATTCCAAGGAACTTTCTTAAATAAAATGTACCTATTGGCTGACCATTAACATAACCATTGATTGTTGCTGATGTTAAGCCTGAGCCTGTTGCATAGCCCGATGGTATAACAGTATAGGGTGAACCTGTAACTTCATTGTGAATGAAGGTTATGTTACCACCAACGTTGAATGTAAAATCATTTGAATTTCTGTACTGATAGTTCAATGCAGCTTCCACTCCACCATTCGTAACTTTCATACCTTTTACGTTTGTCCAATATGTAGGTGCTGGCTGAATTGGATCAGGTGGTGTCAGCTGCAAAAGAATATCACTCGATACTTTTCTGAAGTAATCAACCGATCCGGATAATGCTCCGTTAAGAAGTTCAAATTCAAGACCAATATCGGTTTGTGTAGAAACTTCCCACTGAATGTTTGGATTTGCCAGACGAGAATAAACTACACCAGCCGGATAAGAACCACTACTCAACGGATAAGTTGTGCCTGATGAGATTGTTGTTGTGTAGCTAGCTTGTGTAATTTTGTTTGGAATTTCCTGATTACCCGTCTGTCCCCAACCAGCATGCAATTTTAGATTACTAATAGGAAGTGATTTCATAAAACCTTCTTCAGAAATTCTCCAGCCTGCAGAGAATGATGGGAACGTTCCATACTTGTTATTGGCACCAAATTTTGAAGATCCGTCTTCGCGAACTGTTGCTGTAAACAGATATTTATCTTTAAAGGCATAGTTCAAGCGACCAAAGAAAGATTGAAGTTCGTTTTTCTGTGCAAAACCACCAGGTTGATTATTCACGAGCGTAAGATCTTGTCCATATCCAGGATTATAGCGTGGATCAACACCTACATCAGGAAATTTGTTGATGCTGAAATTTTTTCCCTGTATGAAGAATCGTTGATAAGAGTGACCTGCCATTACTGTTACATCGTGATTGCTTTTTGTAAAGTTATAGGTGAGGTAGTTTTCAATAAGATTGTTATTGTTAGACTTATAATACGAATCCAATCTTCCGAGCTGCAAAGGTCCGGCAGCACTTGGCAATGCAACAATATCATTATCAGAATTTGAATTATCAATTCCGAAGTTGAGCTTATAAACTAATCCTTTTAAAATTCTTAATGAAGGAGAAATATTTCCAATTACACGATTGATCGTTGTGATGTCTTCATTGAGTGCAAGTATTCGCAGTGGGTTTGTTGCATTGGCATATTGATATGGTTTCCCATTCGAATCATAAGCCTTGTACGTAGGGTTCATAGTAATGGCGGCTCCAATAACACTTTCTGTAGGAGGACGTTTATTTATGGTGCTGGTTGCATTAAGATTTAAATCAACGCTTAACCGATCATCCCAGGCCTTTTGCGTTACATTGATACGACCTGTATAACGCTTCATGTTGCTTGTCTTGATAATACCATCCTGATCTTGCATTCCTAGTGAAGCATAGTATGACAGTTTATCTGCACCACCACTCATTGTAAGATTATGGTTTTGAGTAAGTGCTGTTCTTGATATCTCTTTTTGCCAATTGGTATTGCCTAACGAATCCTCAAGTACGCCACCAGCGGCAACCACTTGCTTTCTATATTCATCGGCACTAAATACTTTGAGTGGTCGTGCCATTTTAGAAAAACCAATATTACCAGAATAAGTAATGCTCGACTTTCCTGATTTGCCTCGCTTGGTAGTAATCATTACAACACCATTGGCACCACGAGATCCATACACTGCTGTCGCGGAAGCATCTTTCAAAACAGTCATTGATTGAATATCCTGAGGGTTGATGAAATTCAAAGGATTGGTTGATCCACCGGTAGTTGAATTATCAAGTGGCATACCATCAACAACAAAAAGTGGTGTACTACCTGTACGAACTCCACCTGGACCACGAATAACAATTGATTGTGTTGCTCCTGGTTCACCACTTGCTGATGTAACATTTACACCTGCTACTTTACCTTGAATAAGTTGTTCAGGTGAATTTAAAATTCCCTTGTTGAAGTCTTCACTCTTTACTGTGGCTACTGCGCCCGTTACATCTTTTCGTTCTTGTGTTCCATAACCAACTACAACAATCTCTGATAGTGTAGAGGCATCTACCATTAACGTAACATCAATTTCAGAGCGGCCGCCTACTGTAACTTCTTGTGTTATTGTTCCTACAAAAGAAAAAACAAGAACAGACTGACCTGATGAAACAGAGAGGGAATATTTTCCATCAGCATCACTCACAGTTCCTTTATTAGTTCCTTTCTCTATTATACTCACACCAGGAAGTGCTATACCTGTATCATCCTTAATAGTACCACTTACTGTTGTAGTCTGAAAGAATCCGGTTGCCGATGCCACAGCCTGTGTACTGAAAGCTGCTAGCACCAGAATGAGAAAAGCGTGAAAAACATGCGCCTTACATGCATAGCGTAAATTTGACGGATAGATTTTTTGCATAGTTTAATATTAAATTGTGATTTAATAATGCTGACAGACTATGAAGCAATCACAACATGGATTGAACTCACCTGTCAGAATTTGAGCGCAAATAAAGTCTATCTATTCTGCCTGAATTGAATCTTACTGTTACTGTTAGATTAAGTTAATGCACGATCAGTACATAAATTGATCACACTAAAATCTCGCAATCGAATTCAGATCGATGGAGAAAAGTAGATGAAGCCTTTGATCAACAAATAATACCCGCTAGAGAACAAACGAATATCTATGTAACACAAAACTTTACGATAATCTGGAAATAACAATTTGTGGTTTTCTCCTATGAAAGGAAGTCGATGTGGAAATTATTAACTGTGTAATCAAGAACACAGCAATACACAATTCTCAAAATGATAATGAAAATTTAATCATCAGATCAACTGAAAGAAAAGTGTAGTGATAGAAAGGACAGAGACGCTATCAATATTTATGCTAATCTCTGCTTATCAACTTTGTTATCCAGACAAACAGAAAAGAAAAAAGCATGAACACAGCCGTTAACACTATGCAGTTTATAAAAACCTGGTTATATCCCAGGCTTATAACATTCACAAAAGGATAAGGATAGAACCCGGAGAAGCTGCCACGAATTAAAATAAGAATTAAATATACTAACGGATAAATCAACCAATACCATACTTTCTTCCAGGCGAGTCTATGTGTGGAAATTCGTAGAATCCAATATCCAATAAACAAGATGGGTATAACGGTGTGTAACAATTCATCAACAACCAGTTGCAACCCTTCAGGATCCCAGATGGAACGCAGTATTATATTGTAAACTACACTTACCACAGTAATGTAAACAGCAATGGCCGTGCCTGTGGATTGCTTCGAAAAGAAAAGAGCAAGAGCAGACTCAGGAGCAAGCAATCTGACAGAGCAATAAACTGTTATCAGCAAATTTGTGAGGATGGTGAAATAACTGAAATACCGGATTGCTATCTCAGACAGTGGCGCTTCGTTACTCGTAGCATTAATATAGAATTGCGAGATCAACGCAAACCAACCTAAAACAGCAATAATAGCCTGATAACGCTGTGGTGTTCTAGACATTGATTCAAAGATTACTAAAACTCGATATTACAATCTATTACAAAGGAGTTACTTAAAGTTACGTCATTTAAAATTATGGTACTAGTACACCTCAGGTATATTCAATTCATCGTACCATTCAGCCAGCGACATATCATAAAACCCATTAGACTTTTTTGACGAACATTTATTCTCCTGTTTCTCGTTTCAGAAAGAATTGTTATTCATGTTTCACCAAAAGTAAAAACCTTATGAAAATCAAAATTCTTTTCATGATGTCATTCATTGGTTTAATGTTTGGCTGTGATCAAAAGCAGAACGAGGCGACACAACGTACAATTGATTCATTACAAACGGAACTTCAGGTTAATCAAAAAATTACAGGGCAATTGGCTGAAATCGGTGCATTAATAGATTCTATAGACATAAATAGAAATGTACTGCGAACAAATATGACTGAAGGTACCAGTTATGAAAATTACGCTAACCGAATGCGTGATATTAATGAGTATGTAAAAAGAACGAAGCATAAGATTGAAGTTCTTGAAGACGCTTCGCTCAGATCGCATGATGCAGGCTATGCCAATGTTATCAAAAAATTAAAAGCTGATCTTGCAGCGCGTAATCAGGAATTAGTTTCCCTAACAGAACAAGTTAAGCTGTATCGAAATCAAAATGATAATTTAATCAATACAGTAAGTCTTCAAAAAGCTGAGATTCAAGATAAACTTGATCAGATAAAAGTAAACCAGAAAGAAAACGCAGATCTTGAAAATCAAGTCAATGAACTTCTTGTTAAAGCAAAGCTGGATGAAGGAGAAGCATTCTTTGGAAGAGCTATGGCCGTTGAGGAAACAGCAAACCGAACACACTTTGCTCCGCGTAAAAAGAAGAACACGATGAGGGAAGCATTGGAGCTGTATAAACAAGCACAGGTGTTTGGCAAAGATGAAGCACAAGCCAAGATTGACGAGTTAGAAAAACGTCTTGTAGCGTCCAGATAAAAGCGTAATACTGTGTTGCATTATTAAGAAGAGAGGGGCATGACCCTTCTCTTTTTATTTTCGTATGATGAATGTAATTCAAATAATAAGTAAACTATTTAAGAATTCGCTCCAATACTTTTTTACCATTTTGATTATCTGGATTCATGTCAATTGATTTTCTGTACATTTTTATAGCCTCTTCTTTCTGTCCGTTTTTTAAAAGGACTTCGCCATAGCTGTCATACGTATTCCAACTTTGCGGATAAAGATTTATGTTAAGTTTAAAAATTTCCTGAGCCTCTTTATCTTGTCCCTTGCTCATCAGCCGATATCCCCAGTCATTTAAATCATTTTCACCTGGCTGAAAATCAGGATTCTTTTTCTTTTCTTCATTCACAATTTTTATTGCATTCTCAAATCCTTGTTTTCGTAATTGAATATGAAGCGCTGTCATGGGATCGTAAGTTGCAATGTCTGGATTGTAACATGCAGCAATCTCTTCTATAAAATCTTCAGGAGTACCACCAATTAAATTAGTTAGCACAACAATGGCCAAGTCATCATCAGGATAAACAAGAAAACCTGAACGCCCACCACCAGTCATACCAACGGCCCTATGTTTTTTTCTGAATTTTGTAAAACCCCATCCTAAGGCCCATTGAGTTGGCGTACCATTATTGTAAGCGCTAGCCTGCCAGAGAGTGCTAAGTGTTTCCAATTTCAAAAGTTTGCCATGCTGCAAAGCAATGATCCAATTTGCAATGTCTTTTGCTGTGCTGTTCAAGCCAGAGCCTCCTCTTAGAAAAGCAGGAAATTCAGCATAATTGTTAATCAACTTCCTCTCATTAAGCGCTTGTCCATCAATGTTGTTTCTGTAAGTATATGTCGGTGCAAAATGTGAAATAACATCACGTGAATCTCCATGAGATGTTCTGGGCATATTAACAACTTGAAATTGTCGTTCCTTAAACATTTGAGCAAAAGGTTTTCCACTTACCTTGTCAATAACTTTGGCAAGCAAAGCATAATTTGTCTGGTTATAGCTAAACTCTTCACCTGTTTTAAACTGCATAGGCATTGCCTTTACTTTCTCCCATGCGGCCGCTTCATTGCCCAGATCTCCAAGCCCATGTGTTGAAGAACTGGTTACGTAAATAATATCCGGCAATCCTGAAATGTGAGTGAGCAATTGTTTTATTGTTACAGGTTGCCAATCGGCAGGAAGTTCATCTAAATAGTTGGAGACTGGTGCGGCGAGATCAATTTTTCCTTCTTCCACTAATTGCATTATTGCTACACCAGTAAAAGCTTTTGTGCAAGAGTTG
>DATJHZ010000005.1:0-10386 GCA_035493595.1 Cyclobacteriaceae bacterium
TACTGCAGTGTGATGTGAATGAATTAAACGAATACCAATCCCGCCGAAGAAATCAATAGACCAATGGTCGGACATTGCTGCTAAATGGCCCACCTTTGCTAATGCACCAGATACATCACGATGAAGATGTGCCTGTTCATAATTAAATGTTCCTGTTGATGTTCTAATGATTCCGTTCTTGTGATCGAAAGATTCAGGCATATAGAAAATGCCTACACCACTATACCACCTGTGTTGTTTTCGTACATGCCAGTACACTTTAAACTCACCTTTCAATTTAAAATATCTATCATTATATTTTTCAGTGCCCCCAATAACCTTGGTTCGAAGTCCGAAGTCAAAATCAACTGCTAATCTTTTATGAAAACGGTATTCCACACCTGTTAGAATCGTTGGTGTTAACGGATCTAAAAACGAAAATGCCGATGCCCTGATAACAACTTGATTTTGTGCGCTGGCTAATCTAAAACAACTCGCCATAAAAACGATCAGGATTAAACAAACGCATCTGATCATTTTTAAATAATGGCGTTGAATGAATTTTATAGTAGATGTCATATCAGGACTGCATGTTACTTTACGACATTAAAATTTAATAAACCTTAAAACAATACCCATGTTGCCCTTCTAAAGGAATACCAAGGGTATTATAATAATAATATGAATGTACATCGGCGTTGCTCACAGTTATATCAAATGAAGCACTCTGACATTTGTTTGTACTACTTAGTCCATTGCGAACACCCAAAACATAAATTCCCTTTTTCTTTGGTATAAGCCCAACTAGCAATTCATATCCATCACTGTTTTTTTGATAAGTGAGTTGTTGCGTTCCATTTGGATTCGGAATACTCTTGTCATTATAGATTTTTCCTTTCACTTCCGTATAGTCAAATTTATCAACCGCATCTTGTGGTAAATTTTCTCCTTTAACTAATTCTGCTATGCCGAGAACGCTGCCTATTTCGGAACCATCTTTATAATTTATTTCAGTTTTAGTATTTCCATCAATTAATTTAAATGGGATTGAACTTGATAAATACAATGTATCACCAAACTTTATACTATCTGTGGCGGGGGAAAATTGAGAGGTGGCAGAGAAAGAATATTTTGCATCCAAGGAAGATCCACAATTACTAGGGCAACCCGTAACAACTAGCATTACAATTGCCACGATAGAATAAATTGAAATTAATTTACTAATAACCATAATCGCCAAATAAAGTGTTCACTTGAATAGATTGATTGTTTCCATTTTCAGATAGTAATCTGTTTTTAAAATCGATTACAGTGCGCACGTCACTATCCAGCGCATTAAAAAATTGTTGGTTTGTATATCCTGAAACCAAATCGTCTACGGGAAAAGTTGGGCGTATTTCTCCAGGTGTATCATCCATCAAATCCATCATCAAACCTTTCGGTATCCAGTGAAAGACGTCCTCTGATGTAGTTGGATCAAAAGCTTCAAGGGCATCTATGTGCGGATGACCTGTTCCGTTAGATGCACACGAATATGCCACTTTTGGTTGCTCACTTTGACAGGAGGCATTGACACCATACTTTATATCAGCCATATAATGCCCCATGTGGTAAGCCCAACCTTCACCGAGGGCTATGATTGGTGATACCGAATTATCACCCGGACCATAAGGCGAAGTATGCCCGCCAGAATAAACTTTCATTTCCAATAGTTCTGCATTTACAAATTCAGTGTACCATGTATTCCCTAACTTATTATAATGGGCGGCATGTGTAAGTTCATGGTAAATTGTTTCTGCCTGGAGGTCTGAAGTCATAGCATTTGAATGATCACTATTTTCCCAGTAGTAACCTACAATCATATCCAGTTCACCTGCTAAAACTCCTGCAAGAGAAGACACAACGATATCACTATAATTTACGCCATAGGTTTTGTAAAATGGCACATTGATATCATAAACCTGTCTTTTAGCAAACATAGGTGTTGATGAACTGCCTTCGCCAAATTTTTTATTGCCGGTAATAAAGATTTTTATTTTACCTGGTAGTGAACCTATTTTAAGTTGAGCCGCATAACCTTTATACTCCTGTACAGAGTTATTTATAGTTGCGGCATTCCATAGTTGATTGCCTAATGTTTTTATACCAGTAAAATAATTAAACTTGTGTTGATAAGTGTTTATCTCACTACCAGAAATTGGCCCAAAAACGTGTTGTAATGGTAATAGCATCTTCCATAATCGTGCTCCTCTTATACCTCTTATTACAGAATCTCCATTCTTAAACTTTACCACTACCTTAACCTTGTTCCTGAATCTTTTTGTCGCTGTAAATCTACCCAGTGCATCAGTAGTCATTCGTTCAATTTTAAACCAACGTTTAGCAACTACACGCACATTCTTTACACCTGCAAAAGCATTCAATTGAGTATCCCATACTGTTATTGTACCTGCAGGTGGTAGCCCTGGTGGTTGTGGTGGTGACGGGTCAGCCACACATTTGCCAAGCGAGGTGTCATAATGCATTCCATCATCACAAGCATCCGCAACACATTTACCAATAGAATAGTCCCAATGGTAATTGGCCGCGCATTGTGCAACCATAGGAGTTGCGACCGAATTTGCAACAACACCACCGCCACCGCCTCCGGTTGCTAAATCATCACCATCAGCATTCAATCCAGCTAACTGTTCTGCTGCTGCTTCAACGTTAGTATCACTAGGAATGTGTATTTGAGCGAGAATTGTATAAGGTATACCTGCAGGGAAAGCAAATGTTGGAGGCACTACTGCATATTGATAAGTTATCTGTTCGTCAGGTATTGATGGATCTTGATAGTACTCACCATGCTGAATGATCTTGTAATCCATTGGGACATCTGTTAGTTCTAAATCTAATATCTCCTGAAGAGTTACAAGTTGGTCGTTTGAAGTTGGTGCGAACCTTACGTAAAGATTGTTGACTGTGACACCAGCGCTTGTGCCCTTGATTTTCAAATAAGCCGCTTTCATGTTATCAATCAAGTACGGATTAGGTAAGCGGGAACCAAGAATTGTTACCAGTTCAGCAGTATCGAGAAGAGGATCTGGTATAGCAACGGTTGCTGTTTTGGATAATGCATTAGCACCACCTGTATCGGTTTTACTGTTTACTTTTGTTTCAATCAATTCGTCTTTACAGGATAACATAGTTACGAGAACTACACTGATAGACACAATTGATACACGAAAAGTTGATTTCAGTTTTTTGAATTTCATCGGAATAATAGACATAAGTTTCGGTATGCCTAAAACTAATTCTATTGCTTCATAGGGATGAAAGGTATTTTTCTGGTTTTAAAGAGGTTTATGATTTCAAAATCAATTTGAAACCAATCTTTACTTATGTGGTCATGCGTGATTATTAAAAATACGTACGTAGAGTACATAGAATACCGTTGTTGAAGCCAAACCAACAGTGTGTAAGAAGTAGGGCAAAAAAAGAAAGCCATTTTACAATTTCGTAAAATGGCTTTCTCTTATCAAGTAGCTTACTAATTTCTAAGCATTACATCTTACTGCCAGCCGCCACCCAATGCCCGATAGATATAAACCCGTGCATGCATTTGCTGCATTTTGGTTTCAATAAGATCAAATCTCGACTCAAGTGCATCGCGTTGTGTTAACAACACTTCCATATAATCTGCACGCGCTGATTTGAAGAGTCTCTGAGAAATAAAAATCGACTCTGTTAAAGCCTGCACTTGTTGACTTTTTAACTCATAACTTCTTGCCAGGTTGTTAATGTTTGATAGTTGGTTAGCAACTTCAATGTATGCATTCAATATAGTACGCTCATAATCATAAGCAGCTTGTATCTGCTTAGCTGTAGAAGAATAATAATAAGCTTTCAATGCATTTCTGTTAACCAATGGTGCCATCAACTGTCCTGCCAGCGTGTACATCATAGACTGCGGAGTTGTTACCAGATACTGAGGATTAAATGCCTGGTATCCGATACCTGCAACAATATTAAAGGCAGGATAAAAATTAGCTTTCGCTACTCTGATGTCCAACTTCGCTGCTGCCAGCGTAAGCTCGGCCTGTCTAATGTCAGGACGATTTGCTAAAAGTTGAGATGGAATCCCTGATTGTATCAACTCAGGCACCAATTCAGAAAATGTATTAGAGTTTCTTAACACATGCTGCGGATATCGACCAACAAGAAAATTGATTCTGTTTTCTGTTTCTGTGATGGCCTGCATAATGTAATACTGACGACTCTGATTCTTGAGCACTTCAGCCTCAAACCTGCGTACAGCCAACTCCGTAACTTTAGCAGCAACTTTCTCCAACTTTACTATTTCAAGAGAGTTCTGGTAAATCGCAATATTCGTTTTTAGAATTTCCAGCTGATTGTCTAATGCCATCAATTCGTAATAAGAACTGGCAATTTCAGAGATCAGATTTGTTACCATGAAATTCTTTCCTTCCGTTGTTGCCAGGTATCTGAACATAGCAGACTTCTTGGCGTTCCTCAACTTCTTCCAGATATCAACTTCCCATGAAGCACTGAGACCTACCATAAAATCGGGTAGGGGATCAGGGAATTTTTTACCAGGTTTAATTTCAAGATTATCCTCTGTAGCACCTGATCTGGTATACTGACCAACTTTTTCAACACCTGCTGCTGCTCCTATATTTACAAATGGCAAGTATTCTCCTTTTCTGGCTCTAACTTCGTTTTTGGCGATGTTAATTTCCTGAAGGATGATATTGAACTCCTGGTTATTTCTTAGCGCTGTATCGATCAGCGTTGCCAGATACGGATCGGTAAAGAATTGCTTCCAATTAACCTTTGCCGTATTGACAGTATCCAGTGTGTTGTTATTAAAACTTACAGGAACTGTTTTATTCTCAGTCTTCTGCTTCAAAGCTGGTACGCAAGCTGTAAAAACCAACGTAATACAGCTTATAAGCACATACTTAAATTTTCTATTATGCATGATGATCATCACTTTCTTCTTCGGTTTGGGGGAAATTGTCTACTCTATGAACCAGGTTTTCAGTTAATGAACCTTCATCTTCATCTCTAATCATCTGTCTACCTTCAGCCATTGTACCAAAAATGTAATACAATCCAGGTACAATCATTACCCCGAAGATTGTACCGAAAAGCATACCTCCTAACGCTGAACCACCTATGGTACGATTACCAATGGCACCGGCTCCATGAGCAAGCACTAGAGGAATCAATCCTGCAATAAAGGCAAATGATGTCATTAAGATTGGGCGGAAACGCACTCTCGCGCCCTCTATGGCTGCTTCGAGTACAGTTGCTCCCTGTTTATGTTTCTGCACGGCAAATTCAACGATCAACACCGCATTCTTACCAAGTAAACCTACCAACATCACAAGTCCCACCTGAGCATAAATGTCATTGGCAAGTCCCATCGATTTGATCATCATGAACGATCCGAAAACCCCGGGAGGCAGTGAAAGAACTACAGCCAATGGTATGATAAAGCTTTCGTACTGTGCCGCAAGCACAAAATAAACGAAGACCAATACAATGATGAAAATAATAATGGCTTCATTTCCACGTCTTACCTCATCGTATGAAAGTGCTGCCCAGTCGATGTCAAACCCGTGAGGTAAAGTTTTTGCAGCTACTTCTTGTACAGCTTTGATGGCCTCACCACTACTATATCCTTTTGCAGGAGCACCTCTTATACCCGCTGTATTGTACATATTGTAATGGTTGATTTCATTAGCTCCCTGTTTCTTTTTGATTTTCATGAAAGCCGAGAATGGAACCATATCGCCATAATCACTTTTTACATAAAGATTCATAATATCTTCAGGAAGCTTTCTGTATTCTGGTGCAGCCTGCACAAACACTTTGAAGAAACGTTGATATTTGATAAAGCCAAGCTCGTATGTACTTCCAACAAAAATAGAAAGTGTGTTCATGGCGTTGCCAATAGTCACGCCTTTCTGCATGGCTAATTGATTGTCAATCTCAATCTCATACTGAGGATAGTTGGCACTGAAGAATGTAAACAAACCAGTAAGCTCTTTACGTTCGCCCAGTTCGTGCATGAAATCATTCTTTACTTTTTCGAGTAGATTGTAATCACCGCTATTGGTCTTATCTAACAATTGCAACGCAAAACCACCGGCAGCACCAAATCCAGGTACAGCTGGAGGATCGAAAAATTCGATAGTAGCACCCGGAATAGCTTTTGCTTTTTCTTCCAGTTCATAAATGATTTCCTGCATGGTATGTTCTCGCTCTGACCATGGTTTCAAGTTAATCAAACATGTACCTGCATTAGATCCGCGTCCTTCCGTCAACACTTCGTAGCCGGCGATGGAGGAAACAGATTTCACGCCATCTACCTTTTCAATAATACCCTGCAACTGACGAGATATATCGTTAGTTCTTTCAAGGGTTGAGCCTGGAGGTGTTTGAATGATGGCATAAATCATACCCTGATCTTCACTCGGAATGAAACCAGATGGCAGAATGTTGGCAATTAAAACTATACCCGCTGCGAATGCCAGCCACATACCAACAGTAACCATCTTGCGATGGGCAATCATTTTTAACAGGCTGACATATCTATTGGTAAGTCGTTCAAACCATCTGTTAAAGGCATCAAGGGCTTTCGTTAACCAGTTTTTCTTTTTAGGCAGTCCATGTGTATTCTTCAAGATCATCGCGCATAACACTGGAGTAAGAGTAAGGGCGATCAAACCTGACAGCACAATGGAGCTTGCCATTGTAATGGAGAACTGTCTGTAAAACGTACCTACAGGACCTGGCATAAATGCTACAGGAACAAATACCGCAGTCATCAATAAAGTAATAGCGATTACCGCGCCGCTAATTTCTCTAAGCACTTTTTGCACAGCGCGATAGGGTGATAAATGATGTTCCTCCATGGCAGCGTGAACTGCCTCAACAACAACAATCGCATCATCCACCACAATACCAATTGCTAACACGATAGCAAATAATGTAATCATGTTAATGGTAAGTCCGAACAATTGCATGAAGATGAACGCACCAATCAATGATATCGGAACGGCAAGTGTTGGGATAAGCGTATTTCGCCAGTCGCCAAGGAAGATAAACACCACCAAAGCCACGAGGATAAACGCGTCTCTTAATGTATGAATAACATTCTCAGTTGATGCATCAAGGAAGTTCGAAACGTCATAACTGATTTCATAATCCATACCAGGAGGGAACGACTTTTTGAGATCTTCCAGCTTGGCCTTTACATTTTCAATTACCTTACTGGCATTACTACCATAGGTTTGTTTCAACACAATCGCTGCGGACGGGTGTCCATTCAGGTTGGAATAAATATCATAATACTCGCTTCCTAATACGACTGATGCCACATCTTTCAGGCGGAGCAACTCCCCTTTAGGGTTAGCTCGAATGATTACATTTTCATATTGTGAAGGTTCATTAAAACGATCGGTATATGCCAACACATATTCCAATGCTTCTGCCTGCTTGCTATCACCTCTACCTATCCGGCCTGGTTTACCAATAATACTTTGGCTGCTCAACGCTTCCATCACTTCATCGGGTGAAACATTATAGGCGCGCATACGATCTGGCTTCAACCAAATCCGCATGGCATATTGACGACTACCAAGGATACGTGCCTGACCAATACCGTTGATACGTTGTATTTCAGGAATCATGTTAACACCAGCGTAGTTGAAGAGAAACTTCATGTTGGCATTCTTATCCTTACTATACAAGTTCACATACATCAACATACTTGGAATAACAGGCGTGATAACTACCCCTTCACGTTGTACAAGTATTGGCAACCTGTTTGTTACCTGTTGAACACGATTTGAAACCTGCACCAGAGCCTGGCTGATATCAGTACCTGGATTGAATATAACCTGGATATTAGCTTCACCAGCACTAGTAGCATCTGAGGTCATATAACGCATACCCCACGCACCATTAATTGATTGTTCAAGCGGAATGATAACCGACTCGGCCAATGATTTGGCACTTGCACCTGGATAAGATGCAGAAACCATTACTACAGGAGGCGCAATTTCAGGGAACTGCGATGTGGGCAATGTCTTAATAGCCAGCAGACCCATGAATATTATCACAAGTGATAATACGATGGCAAGTACAGGCCTCTTTAAAAATAAATTAAACATTATCTCGTTTTTAAATAATTAGATTACTCAACATACACTTTCAGGTGAGAAATTACTTCCGCTGGTTCCTTAAACTCAAACTCAACCTTATCGCCGTCCTTCACTTTGCGTATGCCTTCAAACATGATCTTGTCACCAGGTGAAATACCGCTTTTTATCATATAGATATCTGGTAGTTCTGCTGCGATTGCAATTTCTTGCTGATGGACTATATTCTTTTCATCAACAATAAAAACGTATTTCTTCTCCAGGATCTCGAATGTTGCTTTCTGTGGTATGATGAGAGCATCCTTAAGTGGAATAGTCATTTCTATGCTGCCCGTTTCGCCATGGCGTAAAATTGCTTTGGGGTTAGGAAAGGTAGCTCTGAAAGCAATGTTTCCTGTCTCATTGTTAAAGTCAGCTTCAATTGTTTTAACTACGCCTGCGTAGTCAAACATCTGATTGTTTGCCATTAGCAGTTTAACTTTTGTCAAAGAGTCTCTTCTGGCACCGGCTGTATAATTCAGGTATTCTGCTTCTGGCACGTTAAAGTAAACCCACATTTGGCTGTTGTCTGACATGGTGGTCAATAAGTCGCCATCGTTGAGAAGGCTTCCTAATCGGACCTGAAATCTGTCCATAAGACCATCGAAAGGTGCCCTGATATCTGTGAATCCAAGATGAACCTGTGCTAGTGATAACATAGCTTTGGCCTCGTCAAATTTGGCTTTTGCCAACGCCAATTCATTTTTTGATACAACATTACTGTCGGCCAACGACTTTGTATTCAGGTATTCAATCTCAGCAAAATTGGCTTCCGCCTGCGCTTTTTGCAGCTCCGCATTGTATAGGAGAGGCATAATTTGAAACATTTTTTGGCCCTTCTTAACAAACTTTCCTTCGTCAACAAAAATTTGCTGTAAATAACCTTTTTCGAGTGCTCTAACTTCAATATGCTGAATTGCACGTATTTGACATACATAATGTCTGGTGACGAGCGTGTCTTTTTTCAACGGACTGGTAACCAAAAACTTGATTGCCTCTTCCTTTTCTTCTTTGTGTGATCCACAACCAGTCAAGCAAAATGCCAGCGACAGGCCGATGAACATAAACATGAGATTTCTCCGCATAATAAATTTGTTCTTTAAATGATTTCCTTCTATTGATAAATTTTTAATTGCTGTTTTAATACAACACCCGGAGCAATTAGCAGATGCTAATGAAGTTCAAGGCAGTAAAAAAACGAGTAAGAGGTTTGTTAAACGTTAGTTTTGTTTGCTCAGACTTTCAAATCATATCCTTACTACCTGCAGTATAAGATACAAAGATCCATACGATGAGCAATAGGAAATATCCACAAAGGAAGCCAGGCTTCTCTTAATATTGTGAAAGAAATGGCCCGGAGGCTGAGCATTAAAAATGGCTATAAAATGATGACCGAATTCTAAGTACCTCTCAGAGGTATTCAAATCATCTTCTTTGCGCTCAATATCAGGAGCGTGGATTTTAAACTTTTTCTTCTTGGGGTATGATGAAGAAGCGGAGATAAAGGTATGTTGATTTTGTAGAGTGCAAACGTTGGTATAGGCAGATCCCTTTCTAATTTTTATCGGAGAATAGCAAATGCTAGTCTGCCGAATATGTGCATGCACGTGTCCGTATCCGATTAACAGGAGGAAACACAGTGATAGAAGAAATCTGAATAATGTCTTTATCATCAGATGGCAAAAGTATTTCAAGTTGACTATGCGTACAAGTTGTGAATCTTAAAATAACCTTAAATGAAACTAAGAGAAATCACAACTATTCTTCGTTAATTTTTCTCAACAACGCTTACCGTACAGATGCAAACGATGCCAGAGCAATCTTCCTCTAGAAATGATTTACGACCAGCTGTTTTTAAAAGTCGACTTACAATCATTAGGCTACCACTGTTATAAACAGTTGACGGTTTTTACGATTATCAAAGTATAAAGTTTGCAACGGGTATAAAGCCTACGTCAAAGATGATGCTCTAATGAGATGCTATGCTGTATATTTCGATAGATTATGTGATGAAGTTGAAAACAGAGACTGATTAATTAATAATATTTTAAGAAGTTATGAGCAAGCTATTCTTGCTGACATTATTATTATGGATGCCCTTTCAACAGGAGTCAGGTGACACTTCACCAGACGGAAAATTCAAGTTGACTGTAGAGATGAAGGAAGAAAGTGATCTTCAGACGAGATATATTAC
>DATJHZ010000006.1:0-5433 GCA_035493595.1 Cyclobacteriaceae bacterium
CTACATGATAGCAGGGTTGATAAAAAAATAATGTTCGCTAGTACTAATAATCTCATTCCCACAAATTTTAAATTCACATAGGTTGACGGCATAAAATTTCTGCAATCGTATGCGTAAAGGTATTGGCCAACGAGCCTTTGAATGGGTATGGAATTGTCTAAACCAAGAGGTTTAAGAGTATGCGGAGGGTATAAATTGTCTTTTAGAGGTGTATAAAATTGATTCTGAAGCTATTTTTTGAAACATCTGCGATAGGCTCGATGTGCTAATTCTATCAGTTGTATTCGCTAAAAAGGAATAATGACTGACACAATTTATCTCAGCGAGTGAGAGACGGCATGTCAAATCCTAAAAAGAAAATTACTTGGGGATGTTTAGTGTGTTACAATCAAAGCAACGGACATTGCTATAATGAAATAGATAGTAACTTCTATAATTAATAAGATGGTACTCCTTCGCTTTATTTTATCGAGTGGCATTACTAAATGGGTCAGTAATAAAAGTAAAACAATTGAAGGATGTTGAGGGAGTTAAAATTGATTGTATGAAGGTTCCATTTGTCTTTTAATCATAAAAATATTAATGAACTCCCTATAATTGAGAGGTTTGTAACCTGACAATACATTTTAAAATACCTGTAGCAAGGCCAGGTAATGTCAATTCATGCGCGACTTGAGCCTTATGATTTTCTTTCCCGCTTCGATGCTGCGTACATGGATGGCAGCATGCCAAACTCATCTTTGAAATAACGGGCAAAATACTTTGGATTGTTAAATCCTACCTTGTAGGCTATTTCTGCAACTGTAAGCTGACTACGCTCAAGTAATTGAGCAGCCTGCTGCAACCGAATTACCCGCATAAACTCAAGCGGAGATTTACCAGTCAGCGCATGTATTTTCTTGTAAAGGTGCGCCCTACTGATAGCTAACTCGCGGCTAAGATCTTCGACTGAGAATTCTGTAGACTCAATATGCTCTTCAACACAATGAATAGCATCTTTTATAAACTTTTCATCGACCGATGTGATGTTCAGTTCACTCGCTTTTACATCAAGCTGCTTTGAAAAAGATTTCTGAAACTTTTCACGTTGAAGAATCAGGTTTCTGATACGTGATATAAGTATTTCAAAATTGAAAGGCTTAGTTAGGTACTCATCTGTGCCAGCCTCAAATCCTTCAAGCTTTTGTTCCTCGGCAGTACGTGCAGTCAATAAAATTATAGGTATGTGCGAAACCCGCTTATCAGATCTTACTTTACGTGTCAATTCAATACCATTCATGTTAGGCATCATAATGTCACTAACCATCAGGTCTGGTAAGTATTCAATAATCTTATGCCATCCATCAAGCCCGTCTTTTGCCTCAATTACATGATAAGTATCTCTCAGATTATCCTTCAGGTAAAATCTAAAATCCTCATTATCTTCTACCAGTAACAGGATAGGTTTTTTATCATCCGGAGTTGTTACTCTCTCGTTGTCAATATTTGCTTTTGATGGCTCTGCTAAAATGGCTTGCTCTACTTCTGAAGTACTTGCAGTTATAAACACTTCTTTCACCGGAAGCTCAATAATAAATACACTTCCTTTCTCTAATTCACTTTCAACGGTAATAGTGCCATTCATAATGCGCACAAATTCCTTTGTTATTGATAACCCGATACCACTACCCTGATTAACCATACTCTTGGGGAGTTCATTTTGAAAGAACCGTTCGAAAATTCTTTCCTGTTTCTCAGGTGTTATACCAATACCTGTGTCTCTCACCATTATACGAAGACATTTTTCTTCATTATTGCCATCCAGCAGCGTTACATTAACAGAGACAGCTCCATGATCTGGTGTAAACTTAAAAGCGTTAGATAACAGGTTAAAAAGAATTTTCTCAAGCTTATCCTGATCAAAA
This sequence comes from Cyclobacteriaceae bacterium, assembly GCA_035493595.1. Lineage (GTDB taxonomy): Bacteria > Bacteroidota > Bacteroidia > Cytophagales > Cyclobacteriaceae > DATCRE01. The sequence continues at coordinate 1,905 of DATJHZ010000006.1, forward strand.
AGTGTTTCGAGTATGGGTACTGATGATTCAAAGTGTAATTGAATGTGTTTCTTCTCTGACAGATCGCTGAAAGAGGAAACTGTTTCTTTTAAAAATGCAATGATGTCTCCCTCTGACGGATTGAATTTCAATTCTTGAACTTCCATCTTACGAAAATCAAGTAGCTGATTTACCAGGTTAAGCAATCGTTTTGCATTACGTTGAATAAGAAGGAACTGACTTTGCTGATTCTGATCAGAAACCTGTTTTAATAATTTCTCAAGTGGAGTAAGAATGAGTGTTAATGGCGTTCTGAACTCGTGGCTTACATTGGTGAAGAATTTAATTTTCATCATGTCAAGTTCGTGCATTCGCAGTGCTTCTTGTCGCTCTTGCCGAATGACGAACTTCATCTGTTCACGTTGTTGAATTAGTTTTCTTGTGAGAAGAAGTGCTCCTACAATAAATAAAACGTAGGCTACAAAAGCAGTATCTGTTTTCCAGAATGGTGGTAGCACCGTAATTTTCAAACTCGCACCTTTATCATTCCAGATACCATCATTGTTTGCAGCCTTCACATGAAATATATAGTTGCCAGGGTTAAGGTTAGTGAAAGTTATCTTACGTGATTTACTATCAGCAGTAAGCCAGTCTGTACTAAAACCTTCAAGATTATACTTGTAATCATTTTTCTCCGGATGGAAAAAATTAAGGGCTGCAAACTCGATGGAGAACACATTTTCATTTGCAGGCAATACTACCTCATCACAATGAACAATTGATTTACTAAGAATAATCCGGCCATCAATCCTTTCACCTGGCTTAACACTTTTTGTAAACAGCTGGAAGTCTGTCAATACAATTTGAGGTGGGTTTTTATTAACACCGAGTAGTTCTGGTCTGAATATATTGAACCCATTGGAGCCTCCAAAAATCAATTCATCATTTCTTGTTTTGAGCGATGCATTTTCATTGAATTGTTTTCCTTGCAATCCATCAGCTTCATCAAAATTCTGAAATACATATTTATTTTGGCCATCCTTTTTATTCAGTGTCATCTTTGAAAGACCATTTGCCGTTCCTAGCCAAAGATTTTTCTGATTGTCTTCCAAAATGGTAAGCACGGAATTGCTTGGCAAGCCGTCAGCCTCTCTATACAAAGAGAAGGTTTTGGTCTTTGCATCAAAAAGATTTAATCCTGTGAGGGTGGCAATCCAGATTTTTCCATCACTTGCTTCTTTGATGTCAAGAATTGTATTGCTGCTTAAACTCTTTGGATTTTTCTTTTCGTTCTCATAATGAACAAACCTACCCGTTTCACGCATCAGGATATCAATGCCTCGTGTACCAAACCAAAGATTTCCATTTTTGTCCTCTATAATGGTGGAGATATATGTAGATCGAACAGAGTTAATATCACCACTACGATAATGTGTGAAGGTATTTGTTTTTCTGTCCATCAACTCCAAACCTCCATCCAATGTACCAATCCATAGACGATGACGTGAGTCTTCAAAAATCTCCCAAACACTTCGGCTACTTATGCTAGATGGATCTTTGAGTACAGGCATGAATCTTTTGAATTTTCTGCCATCAAAAGAATTTAATCCACCATAAAAAGTTCCAATCCAGAGGATATCATTCTCATCTATCAACAGGCTTACAATAACATCACTGCTTAGGCTTGAGGGATCGTTTGGATTATTTTTGAATTGTTTAAATGTATTTTTCTCCCGATCAAAATAGATAAGTCCTCCTCCATTTGTTCCAATCCATAAATTACCTTTTTTGTCCTCAACAAATCTGTTCACATCTCCGAATGGTAATCCCTTTAAGTCAAGCGGATAATGCTGATATAATGGAAACCGAATAATATTTTTGTGATAATAGTTCAGCCCATGTTTATAGGTTCCTATCCATATAATACCTTCATTATCGTTATAGAGTGTTGTTATACTGTTTTGAGCAAGACTTCGGGGATCTTCGTCATGATGGCTAATGATCATTGTCTGACCAGATTTTTTATTGATTAAATTTATACCACCATGATCTGTAGCAACCCAGATTAAACCATCGTTACCAACTGTTACTGAAGCTACAATGTTTGCATTGAGGTGCATTCCTGGCGACTCTTTATAAATATGACGCGTCGTTTTTAATTTCGAATCGAAAAAATAAATACCTCTATTGTCATTTAACAAATGGATCCAAAGATCATCATCATTATCAGCTACTATCTTTATATTGAGTGCAAATCTTCTATCCTTCTTAAGCAAATAGTTTCGATAGGTCACTTTAAGGTTTTTGTCCGATAATTCGGCATGCTCAATAGTACCATCATCATGGGCTATCCAATAACTTTTAGTATTGATCTGTGTAATACAGGTTACGGCAGATGAAACTATGGTTGTTGTATCAGTAGGATTATTCTTGAAGGAGGTACTGGTTTTTGATTTTTCATCATACAAGATTATCCCGTGCGATTTGGGTATAAACCAAAATATATCATTGGTATGTTTTATAACTTCCCTGATTGAATCGGGATGGATCTGTATAATTTTAAGGTACGAAGTTGATCCATTGAGAAATGAATCATGCATTGGATCATAGATAGAAAGCCCATCAACAGTAAGAACACCCATTTGGCCTTCTGGTAATTCAAATAATGATTGAATACTGTTATTACGAATGGAAGTAGAATCCTGCGAATCGTTGAAATATTTGCGCACAGTGTAGCCATCAAAACGATTCAGACCCACTTCTGTACCAATCCACAGAAAACCTTTTTGGTCTTTCAAAAAACAGCGTACCTGATTATGCGAAAGACCTCCATTAATATCAAGATGTGCAAACTTATAATATTCGGGCTGAGCGAAAAGACTCTTACAGAAGAGTACTATAAAGAAGACAAGAAAAGTTCTTATAAGCCTCATGAAACACATCTCATCAGGCAAGGTACTCTATATAAAAATAGTATAAAAATAAAGTTGCATTCGTTTACAGAATTAATAATATCTCTATTGCAAAAAAAGGCTGGCATCATATGGATACCAGCCTTTTTTTAAATGATGTATCGGAAGTGCAGTCTTTCTAGAACTCAACCGCTCCAGTTAATCTTATATCACGTGAAGAACTTCCAACCAGTATGGTGAACTTTCCAGGTTCAAGTACAAATTGTTTTTTCACTTCATCATAATATTGAAAAGCATCTTCATTTAATTTCAATTCAACTTCTTTCGATTCTCCAGGCTGCAGAAATACCTTCGCAAAAGCTTTAAGCTCCTTCTCCGGGCGCTCAACTGATGCAGCGTCATCTTTAATATAGAGTTGCACAACTTCACCACCCGCAACGCTTCCTGCATTCTTTACTGATAATTTTACTATCGCTCCTTTTTCTGCTTTTGTAACTACAAGATTTTCATAGGAGAAAGTAGTATATGATAGACCATGACCAAAGGCAAATTGAGGCTCTACTTTCTTCGTATCAAAATAACGATAGCCTACCAGCAATCCTTCTTTATACTCTTCATTAAGTTTGTTGTCGCCAGGA
>DATJHZ010000007.1:0-13164 GCA_035493595.1 Cyclobacteriaceae bacterium
CTTTGCCAACGCCTTATGCTTTTGAAAATTACCCCGCAATGCTCTTACAAACGTAAAAAGTACTAATGGAATAATGGCTATAGAAAGAACTATGTGGGTTACTAAAATAAACAAATAAATATAACGAAGAATTCCATCACCCCCGTAAACTGTTTTATCGCTGGTCATGTGATAGATAACATACATAACAAGGAAAGCAAGGGATAATGCAATACAAGACTTCATAAGCCTTTCGTGAAGTTTGTGATTACCATTCTTTATGGCAATAAACGCGGCAACAAGAAGAACAGCCGTTAATCCGTTAATTGTAGCATAAATGGGTGGAAGAAAGGAAGTGTCATAGCCTGGTACTTTATCAACACCAAACAATATGGCAACAACTAATGGTATAACAATTGAAACAGCAATGATTAACTTATTGTAAGGTTCCTTCTGTACTTCCATAATTAATATCTCTTCAAAATAATATCCAGTTCAACAAATAGACGATCCATTTCATCACGATCATAAGATTTATACTCTCCACGAATAAATCCTTTCTTATTCAATAACACTATATCGTAAGGTGATGACATAAAAAAAACACATTCCTTCCATGTTTTAAACTTACCTGTCGGAGATAGCACCAGTTGATTTAGCTTGTCATACTTTTCGGTTACTTTCTCTTTAGGCTTTGCAATATCAGAATCATTAGCCGCATACCAGATTAGCAACAAGCTGTCAGATGCAAAGTTTAATTGGTTGGCAACGCTATCGGGTATGTGATAAGGAACGGCGGGAATAACACAATTTGAAATAGCTTCAGGGGCTTTGATCTGGTATAATGATTTCACTGCAAATTCATTCTTGCCAAATATTTTCAAGAATAGAAATACGCATATTGGTAACAACAATGCTAAGAACAGGAATAGCGCCTTTTTACCCTTCATTAACTCCGCTTTATACTGTGATTATTCAAAAAAAAAAGGCTTAAGTCTTAAAACCTAAGCCTTTCATAAAATTTCTATTTCTTATCGAACAGTAGAAATGGCCATACCTTCATAAACAAAGGCTACCAACATCCATGCAATAAAAATGATTGGTATAAGGATAGACCAAAATAATACTTTCACTTCATAACGTAAGTGCATAAATTCACCTACGATATATGCAGCCTTCACAATTGTAAGTGCCACAAATATTGAAGTTTTCAATGGGCCGTGATTCATTGTAAATGCAATAACGAATTCAATGGCAGTTATAATACCTAATATACCTGCAACAGTCCAAAGTTGTTTAATCTTCTCTTTATTTGGAGGAAGTACTGTTACTTGAGGTGTTTCTTCAGAATACGACATAATTCTATATGTTAGCGATTAATAATTTTAAACCAGATAAAAGAAGGTAAATACGAATACCCAAACAAGGTCTACAAAGTGCCAGTAAAGACCAACCTTCTCAACCATTTCATAGTGACCTCTGCGTTCATAAACACCTGTAACTGTATTATAATAGATCAGGAAGTTAAAGCAAACACCTGAGAATACGTGGAAACCATGGAAACCCGTAATGAAGAAAAAGAAATCAGCAAAGTCGGAAGGACCATATTGATTCTGAATGAGATTAGCGCCAAAGAATGTTGTTCCTTCTGCAACTGATCTTCCTTCATGTGCACCATGAATAAAGTGAGTCCACTCCCAAGCCTGGCAGCTCAAGAAGGCGATGCCTCCAAGAATAGTCCAGAGCATCCATTTCTCAACAGCTGGGCGGTCCATACGATGACCAGCTTCAACAGCCAATACCATGGTAACACTACTCATGATCAAAATGAATGTCATAATACCAACAAACACAAGTGGTGCTTCTAATCCATAGAAAAAAGGAATAGATTCATATACTCTTTCGGGAATTGGCCAATACTCTGTTGAAAATTTGAAAGCTTCAACTGCACCACTATAAGCATGGTGTGAAGAGCGAACTAATCCGTAAGTAATAAGTAACGCAGAGAATGTGAATGCATCAGAAAGAAGAAAGAACCACATCATGAGTTTACCATAGCTGGCGCCCATGGGTGACATTCCTCCATCCCATACGCTCCGGCCCGGAGCTACACTTGCTGTTGATGTACTTGCCATAGTATAAATTATTGTTGTTTGTTAAGTCTACTGTTTAGGTTGTGTGCTTATTTATTAATCATTAAAAAAGCGAACAAATATAGCCAAAGAACATCCAAAAAATGCCAGAAGGTAGAACACAATTCTATCCTGGTCATGTTTTTTGAATGTACTTGAAAGCGATAAGTTGAAATTAAGACAATTATCAGAAAAATCACACCTCCCAATATATGAAGTCCGTGTATTCCTGTTAAAACATATAAGAAAGAATGCGAAACATTGCCTCCTGAAAAATGCTCATTCAGCTCTACAAGTTTACCCCAGGCTATCCACTGTCCTATTAAGAATGCCACACCCAAAACGGTGGTGATACTAATCGCCAATTTCACTTTTTCGAGATTATCCTTGCGGGCAGAATGCTGCGCCCAGGCCATAGTACCACTACTGGCGATGATGATAACTGTGTTGATCCAGAACTGATCTGGAATAATAATTTCCGCCCAACCTGCCTCTGCACGCTTCACTAAATAAGCACTCGTCCATGCAGCGAAAAGCATACACACTGTAACGATGAAAAGCCACATAGCAAACTTTTTAGGATGCATGCTCCGCGGCTTTTTAGCTTCTTCTACTATCTTAATTTCAGTTGTCATAATTCGTCCCTCCCTAAACTTTATCCAACAAATATGCTATCTGCACAATCGGCAGGTATAAGAATGAGCCAAACATAATTCTAAGTGCTGACTGTCGGCTGCTTGTTTTCATCAATGAAAATGTCTGAGCCAAAAACAGAATGCCACAAACTACAGCTACTATGGCTGAGTTAATGCCTGTAATACCAAACTTGGCTGGCAGCAGGCTTAGCGGCAGCAAGAATAGTGTATAGATCATGATCTGAATAGCAGTGTTCAGATCCTTTTGTCCCCCCGAAGGAAGGAGTTTGAAACCTGCCTTTTTATAGTCATCATCGGCAACCCAGGCAATAGCCCAGAAGTGAGGAAACTGCCAGATGAACTGTATTCCAAAAATGATTAATGCTTCGTAAGTAACCTGACCGGTGGCAGCAGTCCATCCCAATAGTGGTGGTAATGCACCGGGGATAGCACCAACAAATACGGCTATAGGTCCTACCCTCTTTAGCGGTGTATAAACAAAACTATACAGAACCATTGATACAACGGAGAGAACAGTTGTCAATACATTCGTACATGACAACAGAATGCAAATGCTTAAGGCAAAACAAATTATAGCAAAAACTGTTGCTTCGTTTACAGATATACGGCCAGTTGGTAATGGTCTGTTTTGTGTACGATTCATCAGTTTATCAAGATCCTTTTCGATGATCTGATTGATAATAACTGAAGAGCCTGACAACAAAAATCCACCTAAAAAAAGCATTCCTAAAGATCCCCAGAAGATATGTGGAGATGCCAATACATAACCGAAAGCACAAGAGAACGCCACCAAGAAAGATAGTCTGAACTTAAGGAGCTCCCAATACGCCTTAACCTTAGCCGCAACTAATGCTATACCTGTAAGATTATGGATTTGACTTGCGATCATTATTATATCAAATACTTCGTTGTCTTTTCAATTTTAACAGAAACAAAAACTGCCATCCAAAAGTAAGTGTTGCCAGCAGCAAATGAAGAGGTTGTAAGAACGGTGGTACTGAAAAATAGGCCATCCCCACGCCTGCTAAAATTGTTCCCAAAATTAACAGGATTAATATAAGCGAGAAAGATTTTAGGCTATCTGTTTTAGCTAATTTAACAATAAGAATAACGTGGAGTGCCAATACCAGCCATGAGAAAGAGCGGTGTAAAATAAACTCACTTCCCAGATTTGCGATCCATGATTCACGTTCAATTTTACTTGCTATTACATCAACTGCTTCTCTAACCTGTGTACCTAAAACTACCTGAATTAGTAGGGCTGTGATGCATGCTACCAGCAGCCAGAAAGCAACCGGCGATTCTACTTTAGATTCATTCTTGGTTCGATGAATCAGATAGATAAGCAGAGCAACAATCAGCAGGGCCAAAGCCATGTGCACTGTGATCGTCCATGGGGTAAGATTTGTAGAAACTACAAATGATCCAATCCATCCCTGAAAGCCAACCAAAAATAATGACAAGAATGCCAGAACCGTTAATCTTCTTTCCGATTTCCAAAACTGGATGGATGAAAGTGCCACTGCGAAAATTAGCATCCCAATAATAACTCCAACAATGCGGTTGACATACTCAACCCAGGTTTTAGTCACATTAAAATCAGCTTCTTGTAATATCGACTTATCGTTAAGAATAGCAGATGCTGTTTCAGTAAAACCAAATGCATTCAGGTATTTGGCAAACTTCACGTTTTTCTTTTCACGATATGCTGAGTATTGCTCTTTGTAATTCTCAGGCAGGTCAGAAACAGAAGTTGGAGGCACCCATGCTCCAAAGCACTTTGGCCAGTCTGGGCAACCCATTCCTGAACCTGTGCTTCGCACGATACCTCCAACCATAATCAGGAGATAAACAGCAACTAATGTTGATATACTTAATTTATAAAACGATCTCTTCTTCTTTTCCACTCACCTCTGTCAAGATCCGATCTATAAAAATATCTCGTTAATGATGTGGTGTATGACCACCTACTATTATTGCCCCTTCTTTATCTTCTGTTTCTAACTTAATCAATTCATTTTCATGAGGAAGGTTAGATTCAGGTGTTTCAGAATAAGGAATAGTTTGCGGAATAAAATCTTCAGCTGCACCTGGCTTGCTGTAGTCATATGGCCAACGGTATACTGAAGGGATTTCTCCTATCCAGTTACCATGTCCAGGATTACGTGGCGTAGTCCACTCAAGTGTTGTTGAATGCCATGGGTTTGCAGGAGCTAAACGACCACGGAAAATGCTATAGAAGAAATTAAATAAGAAGATGAACTGTGCGCTTAGCGTTAAGATAGCAGCCACACTCACCAGTGTATTCAAGTCAGCAAAACCACTGAACGTTTCAAAGTTTGTCCATGAATAATATCTTCTTGGGAAACCAGCGATACCTATGTAGTGCATTGGGAAGAACACGAGGTAAACACCAACGAATGTTATCCAGAAATGTACATAGCCTAATTTCTCATTCATCATGCGTCCAAACATTTTAGGGAACCAGTGGTAAACACCGGCAATCATACCAAAGAATGATGCACTTCCCATTACAAGGTGAAAGTGAGCTACAACGAAATAAGTATCGTGTAATTGAATATCAATAGCTGAGTTACCAAGGAATATACCTGTGATACCACCTGTTAAGAAGAATGACACCAGACCAATAGAGAATAACATGGCAGGTGTAAATCTCAAATTACCTTTCCAGAGTGTTGTAACGTAGTTGAAGATCTTAACGGCAGAAGGTACTGCAATGATAAGCGTCAACAACATGAAGATTGATCCCAGGAATGGATTCATACCTGTTACGAACATGTGGTGAGCCCACACGATGAATGACAGGATGGCAATGAATAACATCGAACCAATCATAGCCTTGTAACCAAAGATAGGCTTACGAGAGTTGGTCGCGATGATTTCAGATGACAAACCTAATGCAGGAAGCAATACGATATACACTTCAGGGTGACCTAGGAACCAGAACAAGTGCTGGAATAAGATTGGACTACCACCAACGTGCGGCAATGCCTCACCACCAATGTAAATATCGGATAAGTAGAAGCTCGTTCCGAAACTTCTATCAAAAATCAATAATAACGCAGCTGCAAAAAGAACCGGAAATGATAACAAGCCGATAATAGCTGTAAAGAAGAATGCCCAGATTGTTAATGGCATACGTGTAAATGACATACCACGTGTACGCATGTTAATTACTGTAGTGATATAGTTAATACCGCCTAACAATGAACTAACAATGAACAATGCCATCGCTACAAGCCATAACGTCATGCCTGTGCCAGAGCCTTTAATAGCCTGAGGCAATGCACTCAATGGAGGATAGATTGTCCAACCACCACCGGCAGGACCAGTCTCAAGGAAGAAAGACGTAAACATGATAACACTGGATAAGAAAAAGAACCAGTAAGAAAGCATGTTCATAAAGCCTGAGGCCATATCTCTTGCTCCGATTTGAAGCGGAATAAGGAAGTTTGAGAATGTACCACTTAAACCTGCTGTTAACACAAAGAATACCATGATGGTACCGTGCATAGTTACAAGAGCCAGGTAAAACTCAGGATCGAGTTTACCTTGTTCAGTAATCCAACCACCCAATACAGGTCTCAGCCATTCAAGATTTGCATCAGGAAAGCCTAACTGAAGACGGAAGATAACTGAAAGTGTACCACCCAGTAATGCCCAGAAGATACCTGTAATCAGGAATTGTTTTGCTATGATTTTATGATCCTGACAAAATATATACTTCGTCCAGAAATTACCTTCATGATGTTCGTCATGCGCATGATCGTCATGAACGTGAGCATCGTGATGTGAATGAATATCAGTTGTTGCCATGTCTTAAAATTCTTTATTTCGTCGTTTCTGCCACTGCTACGGGTTCACTAACTACAGTTGCTGCTACTGGCGCAGGTTCTGTAACAATTCCGGCTATTACTTTCGCAGCCTCTTTCAATTCATCCGGTACTTGTTTTAAATAATCCGGATTCTGCTTTAACCAGGACTCTTGAGAAGCCTTCCATTTAGCATAAGTCTCCTCGTCGTCCACAACCACAGGCATCTTCATTGAGAAGTGACCTTTTCCACAAATTTCAGTACAAGCCAATTCGTAGTTAAAATTAGGATTACCTAATTTCTCACGCATTTCTGCTGTCGTTAATGTAGCTACAAATTTAAACTGAGTAGGCATACCCGGAACAGCATCCATCTTCACACGGAAGTGTGGTAAAAACACACTGTGCAGTACATCTTTAGCTCTGATCTTCAATAAAATTTCTTTGTTTACAGGTAAGTGCAATTCAAGAGACTTGAAGTCATCAAATGAATTCTTATCCTTTAAATCCAAACCAAACTCATTACCTACGTTGTCAATAAGCTTGAAGTTAACCTTACCTAATTCTTTGTCTTTTCCAGGGTAGCGAACTGTCCATGCAAATTGCTGACCGATCATTTCAATAACCTCAGCATCTTTAGACGCTGGTCCTGTAATGTCATTCCATGCACGTAATCCAGTAAATACTAGTACCGCCAATACAATGGCAGGAATAATAGTCCAAGCTAATTCCAGGTAATGGTTGTCTGGGAAAAACTTCGCCTTATATCCTTCTTTATATTGATACTTATAAAGGAAAACAAACATCACAATGCTGATGATGGTGAATGAACCTACCACAACAACCATTGTGATCCAGAATAATTTATCTGTAAGCTTTCCGTGTATTGATGCCACGGGAAGTGTGTACTCATGAAAAAATGAAAACGAATACCAGAAGAAAGAAACTAAACTCACCACCATGAACACAATAAACAGGGAAGCATTAATGCTATTGCTTCTTCCTATTTTATTAGGATCCTTACCTTTTGCAACTCCAACCAAGCTACTGATTCTGAAAATCAGAAACAGTATCACTAAAATCAGAACTACACCTAAACCTATAATCAAACTCATCATCATAATACTTTATCTATTAAATGTGGTGGTGAAGACTTTCTTCTAACATCGGGTGATTTTTTCCAATCAATGGAATTTTGGACAAGCTGCTCAATATGACAAAGAAATATGCCGCAAAGAAAACAAGTCCCATTCCAATTTCCATAAATCCAATGCCTCCTTCCAGTTTCAAAATTCCTGGTGTAACCATATTATAGAAATCGAACCAATGGCCAATAATAACAATAGGACAAACTAGTTTCAAAGTTGAGATTTGGCGCTTCGAATCTCTTGTCATAAAGAGTAAGAATGGAAGTACAAAGTTCAAAATAAGATTGGTATAGAATATCCAGCTATAAGGACTGGTTTTCATACGTTCAATAAAGTAAACTGTTTCTTCAGGAATGTTTGCGTAGTAGATCAACAAGAACTGTCCAAACCAGATATAGGTCCAGAAAATTGAGAATGCAAATACAAATTTACCTAAATCGTGAAGGTGATTTGAATTGACTATTTTAAGATATCCTGCGTCTTTTAGATACGCTACGATCAACGTGATCATTGCAAGAGCGGTTACCCACCAGCTGGCGAACACATACCATCCAAACATAGTGCTGAACCAATGTGTATCGATACTCATAACCCAATCCCATGCAGCCACTGAAGAGCTAACACCAAAGAAAATCAGGAATACAGTAGACAACACCTGAGACTTGTGCCAATATTTAACATTGTTATCCAGGTCTTCAGCAAGCATTTGTTTTTTGATCCAGGTAAGGAACAAATACCACATGCCAAAGAAAAGAACCATACGAAAAATAAAGAATACCGGGAAAGTACCACCGGCTAGTGGCCAGAAAAAGAAGGGAGCTTTCTTTGCAATGATTTTGTCATAATGCTCACCTTGCTGATATAAACCTTCATGTGTCCAATGGAACACATCATGTTTCGTAACAAACCAAAGAACCAAAGTCAGAACACCGGCTACAGGAATCCAGCTTCCCATAGATAACGGAATTCTCAATACACCTGCAGACCAACCTGCCTGTGCTGCATACTGAATAGCTACGAAGAACAATCCAATAAGACCAAGGCCAATGAAATAAACATTATTCATCCAAAGGGTTGCAAAAAGCTCTCTCAACCATAATGGATTCTGAGCGTGATGTTCTCCAGTTGCTGCATGAGCCTCAGCAGCTGCGCCATGTTCGGCACTTGCTACTAATTCCTTTGCCCCTGAAAGTGAACCATGGTGACCGTGACCAGCAGCTTCATGCCCGCCTCCGGTATTCATGGCTAGTACAAGTCCGAGAGCCAGAAAGGCAATGCCTACCAAAAGAAGATATACCAGCTTCTTTTTAGTCTCGGGCTTAAATACATATTGTTCGTCTGCAACTGTTTGATGAGCCATTGTTTTATCGTTATCCTTTTCGCGTTATCTAAATGATGTTAAACGTTGTGCTTTAATTATTTCTGTAAAGTCTTTACATACTTAGCAATCTTCCAACGGTCTTCAGGACTAATCTGTGAACCGTGTGCCCACATTAAACCTTTACCCATTGTGATTACGTGGAAGATGTGACCTTCAGTAATACCTTTCAGTGCGTCGCCAGTAAGATTAGCAACACCGGCATATTTTTCAGAAACCTTACCATCGCCTTTGCCTTTAGCACCGTGGCAATGGTCGCAATATGTTTCAAATAAGATCTTACCATCGGCAATAACTGCAGCAGTAGAATCCAATGGATTCTTCAATGTCTTAGCAGCGTAGGCTAAGCTGTCTTTGCTTATTCTATAAGGCAACCATCCTTGTGCATTACGTTTTACTGTATTAGCAGGAGGCGTACGCATATTCATGTGAGAATTCATCACGCGAATGTTCAATTTATTTGAGTTGAAGTATTCAGCATGGTCGTCTGGATATTCAATTGATGTTACCCATCTTCCCGCATCTTCATCAGTAACCTGCGTTAATGGTTCATAAGCAACAGAGTGGTACATGTTAGGCGCGTATTCACGACCCTGATTCTCACCACCGGCACTGCATGCAGTTAGTAAAACTGCTGCTGAGAATGCTATGAACAAGCTTTTTAGTAAGCGCATATTCAATTTTATGTTGTTAAATCAAAAATTCTTTTCGTTCACTTCAGATGCACCAGCTGATTTCAAAATCCGGCTTAATTCATCTTTACTCATTCCACCATTCAGTGCTAAATCAATAGCCATGATGTGTTTATCTTCTGTGCTGCGTAAGTCAAACTGACGTGGCCACTTATACGGCTTCATATCACTTACGATTAGGAAAGTAATTACCATACCAAAAGCTGCAAGTAATACTGTCATTTCGAAAGTAACAGGAATAAAGGGAGGTAATGAAACAAAGTTCTTACCACCAATGATCATTGGCCAATCGTAACCAAGCATCCAGAATTGCATGGTTAGAGCCAGTGATGTACCTGTCATTCCAAACAAAAATGCAGCGATTGGAAGACGTGAACGCTTATAGCCTAAAGCGTCATCCAAACCGTGAACTGGAAAAGGTGAATAAACTTCATGAATTTTAACGCCATTGTCTCTGACTTTCTTAACGGCATCGAGTAGCACGTCTTCATCATCAAAAACACCTGTAACGAAATGCTTGTCTGCGTCCATTTCTTTTGCTCTTTATTATTAATTAATGCGCTCCCTTGTGAGAGTCATCTTGTGATACTTTTTCTGAAGTTGCTTTAACAATACTCTTTACTTCGGCCATGTTGATTACCGGGAAGAATTTGGCAAACAATAAGAAAGCTGTAAAGAATAATCCGAAGGTGAACAGATACTCACCGATGTCATATATCGTTGGGTGAAACATTGTCCAGCTTGAAGGAACATAATCACGGTGGATAGAGGTAACAATGATTACGAAACGTTCGAACCACATACCTATGTTCACCACAATAGATAATACAAATGTTGCTACCAGACTTGTTCTGATCTTCTTGATCCAGAAAAGTTGTGGCGATATTACGTTACATGTCATCATAGACCAGTATGCCCATGCATAAGGACCCTGAACACGATTATAGAAAGCATATCCTTCATACTCAACACCAGAGTACCATGAGATAAACAACTCAGTGATGTAAGCGATACCTACTATAGAACCTGTTACGATGATGATGATGTTCATCAATTCGATGTGATAGATCGTGATATAATCTTCCAGTTTAAACACTTTACGAGTGATCAGAAGAAGTGTTAATACCATTGCGAAACCAGAGAAGATTGCACCGGCAACGAAGTATGGAGGGAAGATTGTAGTGTGCCATCCTGGTACTATTGATGTAGCAAAGTCCATGGATACAATAGTATGAACTGACAATACAAGTGGTGTGGAAAGACCTGCTAAGATCAAAGCAACCGATTCATAACGGCTCCATGTTTTAGCACCACCTTGCCAGCCAAAGCTTAATGCATTGTAAATATTAGCTCTGATTTTAGCTCCCTGTACAACAGCTCTGTCGCGGATAACAGCAAAGTCAGGAATAAGACCTAAATACCAGAATACTAATGATACGGAGAAGTATGTTGAGATCGCGAACACATCCCACAACAGTGGTGAGTTAAAGTTAACCCAGAGTGAACCGAAAGCATTTGGCAATGGTAATGCCCAATAGAAACCTAACCACAAGCGACCCATGTGCATGAGCGGGAATGTAGCAGCGCAAATAACGGCGAAGATTGTCATCGCTTCAGCAGCACGGTTAATTGACATTCTCCAGCGCTGACGGAATAATAAAAGGATAGCAGAGATAAGCGTACCCGCGTGACCAATACCTACCCACCAAACGAAGTTAGTGATATCCCATGCCCAACCTACAGTTTTGTTCAGACCCCAGAGGCCTATACCATTCCAGAGCAGGGCACATACACAGTAAAATCCAAATGCAAACACAGCTAAAGAGACAGCCATTGCCATCCACCAAAGTCTGGTTGGTTTACCTTCTACCTGGCAGCTAATGTCATGCGAAACATCTTTAACGGTCTTGCCACCGGTTACTAAGGGATCTCGAACTACTGAAGTTACGTGCATATGAATAGTTAATCGTTATCTGTTATTCGTAATGTTAATATCTAAATCAATTAAGCTTTAGCAGAATCTTTGTTTCTGATTTTTGTGAGGTAGTAAACGTTAGGCTTCACTCCTATTTCTTCCAATACACTGTATGCTCTTGGATTCTCTGCTATCTTATCAACACCATAAGGTTTCTTCTCACTTGCTGGTCTGATCTTAAGCAACTTGGAAATTTTGCTTTCCGGATCGTTCATATCACCAAACACAATGGCTCCAGTTGAACATGCTGCTGAACAAGCTGTTGTTACTTCACCATCTTTCACAGTTCTTCTTTCTTTCTTGGCAGTAAGTTTACCAGCCTGGATGCGTTGTACGCAGAAAGAACATTTCTCCATCACACCGCGTGAACGAACTGTAACATCAGGGTTCAACACCATCTTGCCAAGATCTGTATTCATGGCTGGGTTAACATCAGCGAATTGTTTGTTATCGTGATATTTGAACCAGTTGAAACGTCTTACTTTATATGGACAGTTGTTAGCACAGTAACGTGTACCTATACAACGGTTATATGTCATCTGGTTAAGACCTTCTGTACTATGTGTTGTTGCAGCCACAGGACAAACTGTTTCGCAAGGTGCATTGTTACAATGCTGACACATCATTGGCTGGAATACAACTTCAGGATTTTCTGAAGCATCTTCCAAGCCTCTCCAATCTTCTATGTTAGCATCACTGCTGTAGTAGCGGTCGATACGTAACCAATGCATTTCTCTGCGATTGATTACTTCCTGACGGCCAACAAGTGATACGTTATTCTCTACGTTACAAGCAACCACGCAAGCCGCGCAACCAATACAGGTATTCAAGTCAATTGACATACCCCAATGGTGGTTCTTATATTCGTGACCTTTCCATAAGCTAAGTGCACCAGGAGCAACTTTGTGTGATGGGTCGCCATGCTCGCCACCTTCTGCTCCTTCATGACCTTCGCCAACAGGTTCTTCTGCTCTCCATGTGTTTACGCTAGGCTGGAAAGAACGAGTCCAGTCTTTATGTTTGAAATCAATCAGCTTCGCTTCCTGAATTACAGTCTCACGACCCATATAGGTATTGTGAGTCTGTGTCTGCGCTATTTGATATTCTTCTCCTTTTAGTTGTTCAAACTTAACGTCAGTTGCATTATAGCTTACTGATCCGTTTACTAAACCAAGTAATGTATATGCGTTAACACCACCAGCTGTCTCTGCTACTTTACCTGCTTTTGTACGACCATAACCAAGAGCAACACCAATAGTGCCTGCTGCCTGACCCGGCTGAATAAGGATAGGAAGTTTTACAGTTTTACCGTTTACAGCGATAGATGCATAAACAGTTTTGCTTTCAGGATTTGTTAATCCTTTTGCATCC
>DATJHZ010000008.1:0-5466 GCA_035493595.1 Cyclobacteriaceae bacterium
GTGTAAACATGATCATACTCGTGCTCAATCAGATTCTTATCAAGATTTGTTTTGTAGATAAACTTGTAGGCAAATTCAGTTTTTACTTCAATGCCCATTTCTTGTTTTAATTTTCTTCTGGTGGCCTCTTCTATCTGTTCATCGGGCAGAGGATGACTGCAGCAGGTGTTTGTCCACAAGCCACCGCTATGATATTTTTTTTTGGATCTCTTTTGCAAAAGAAATTCACCTTTTGAATTGAATAGCAAAATTGAGAACGCTCTGTGAAGCAACCCTTTTTCATGTGCTTCAATTTTTTCCATCGTGCCAATGGCATCGTCTCTCTCATCAACCAAAATCACATGTTCCATCAGAGCAGATTTAATTGGTGCTTTAAAAATGAATAGGCCAGCAGGGTGGCTTTACGACTTCCCGCAATTCTGATTCTGTCTTTTATGACATAATCATAAGGGGTATTTTTTATTTTATTGAATAAAGAACGATAATAAACATACGCTACATAAACACCGAAGCGCGCAGAACGTGGCAGCAATTTTATGCCTTTTAATCCTTCATCAAAATCGTGCGCTATACTGGCTTCTATTTTCTTTTTATTCTCATCATTAAACTGATCCATTTCCAGTCCTGGAAAATACATGCGGCCAAGTCCTACATAGTCAGCTTTTAAATCGCGAAGAAAATTAATTTTCTGGAAAGCAGAACCCAAACTCATGGCATAAGGTTTCAGTCTTTCATACATATCTTCATCGCCTTTGCAAAAGACCCGAAGACACATCAGGCCAACAACTTCTGCTGAACCTAAAATATAATTGTTATAGCTCTGCGTGTTATGACATTTTTGTGTGAGATCCATTTCCATGCTTTTCAGAAACTGATCAATTAAATGTCGCTCTATGTTAAAGGTATTTACGGTTTGCTGAAAACTATTGAGAATAGGATTCAAACTTATTTTTTCATCCAGCGCCAGATGCGTTTCAGTTTTGAATCGATTTAATAAATCCTCTTTATCAAAATCGTGAAATGAATCAACAATCTCATCAGCGAAACGCACAAAACCATAAATAGAATAAATAGGGTCGCGCAATTCTTTTTCAAGACAACGTATGCCTAATGAAAATGAGGTACTATAGGTCTTTGTTGTTATGCGACTGCACCGCACTGAAACTTTATCGAAGAGATACTTCATGCCGGATCAATTTACTAAATGTTTATGTTTTTTACTTAGTTCCGCAGCCACTACCTGTCCAGAAATTAGCGAAGGAGGAACGCCAGGACCAGGAACAGTTAGCTGACCAGTATAAAACAGATTACTTACCTTTTTGTTTATAATAGAGGGTTTCAAATTTGCCGTTTGCATAAGTGTATTTGCAAGGCCATAGGCATTGCCTTTAAAGGCATTGTAGTCTGCAATGAAATCGTTATGGGCATAGCTTCGTTTAAAAATAATATGTTCACGAATAGATTCGCCAATAATTGATTCCAGTCTGGTGATAATGAGATTGAAATATTTCTCACGAATGGTTTCATCATCATGAAGACCGGGCGCAACGGGAATCAATATCAACAAATTTTCACACCCTTCAGGAGCAACGCTGGCATCTGTTTTAGACGGACACGAAATATAAAATTGTGGGGCGGTTGGCCACTTAGGATCTTCGTAAATCTCTTTGGCATGTAGCGAAAAATCTTCATCGAAAAACAATGTATGGTGTAGCAGATTTTTAACCCGCTTATTTAAGCCAACATAGAATAACAAGCTTGAAGGTGCCATCACACGCTTGTTCCAATACGTTTCATCATAACGTCTTGCTGAGTTGGGCAAAAGTTTTTGTTCTACATGATGATAATCTGCTCCGGCCACAATATAATCGAAAGGATGAAGCGTACTGTTTGACCAAACACCTTTTGCTTTTACACCATTCATCTCTACACTTTCAACAGCGCTGTTATAATTGAATTTTACACCTTGTTCTTCAGCCAGCGTCACCATGCCTTCTACAATTTTATACATGCCCCCCATGGGGTACCATGTACCTAATGCCATGTCTGCGTAATTCATCAGGCTGTACAGGGCAGGAGTATTCTCTGGCGTAGCGCCTAAAAACAAAACAGGAAACTCCAGAAGTTTTATAATGCGCGGCTCTTTAAAAAATTTTCTTACGTATTGAGATATAGACTGAAACACGTGAAGCTTAAACACTCCTTTCAATAATTCCGTATCAGCAAACTCAGTTAATGAAAGACCAGGTTTATAAACCAGGTTGTTGATGCCGATATCATATTTATATTTTCCTTCTTCTAAAAAAGTAGTCAGATGCTTGCTGCTTCCTGGCTCAAGCTCATCAAACAATTTGCCGAGCGCTTCAACCCCGGCGGGTATATCCAGGTAATCATTTTTACCATAGAAGATCCGATAGGAGGGATCGAGTCTTTTTAGCTGATAGTAGTCGCTGGTGGTTTTTCCGAATCGGTTAAAATACTTCTCAAAAACATCGGGCATCCAATACCAGCTTGGGCCCATGTCAAAAACAAAGCCTGAGGATTCAAACTTTCTTGCCCTTCCTCCGGGAAGCTCATTCTTCTCGAAGAGCGTCACATCAAAACCGTCAGCAGCCAGACATGTAGCAGCCGCAAGTCCTGAAAAACCAGATCCAATGACAGCTATTTTGGCCATATTTTTTATTGAGAAATTTTTTTAAAGTTAACGAATTGGTAATAAAGGAGAGCAAAAGAATTTCCCCATTGGCAAGGCTTGTGGCATGTGTAAGGATATCAGAATACCTTGATTTTAGAAGGAATTAATAGCCTGCTAATTTTTTCTGAATCTCCTTCCGGGCATTAAAAATGCGGTTCTTAACCGTTCCTATCGGGATATGCAGATGCTCTGCAATTTCAAGGTATTTATATCCAGAGGCGTGCATTTTAAAAGGCACCAGAAGTTCGTCACGAAGCTCATTAATGTTGTTCCAGATGTCCTTATATTCAAAATTTTGCCCTGGCGATGAAAAGGTATGTGTATCCTCTACATTCAAAAAATACAACTCCTTCGTGCTGTCATGCTGCGTTTGTACACGCCTGTTTTTGCGATAATTATTGATGAAAGTATTTCTCATGATGGTGAAGAGCCAACCCTTAAGGTTTGTTTCCTCCCTAAACTTGTCTTTGTTAAGTATAGCTTTCAGTATCGTATCCTGTACGAGGTCGCGAGACTCCTCTTTGTCATGGGTGAATCTGTGCGTAAAAGACAGGAGAGTGCTTCGCAAGCCTGCAATCTGATTGGTAAATTCTAAAGCTTCCATGTTTAACATTTGGTTAGAATAGTTAAACAACATTACGTCCCTTCAATAGATAAAAAATGGTCTGATTGATAAAAGTAAGGTCTTGTTTAACGGAAAATGGTAAAACCGTGCACCATTTGCTGTTTTAGATACGATGGTTCAACAAAGAATGGATTTTATTTAAGCTCAGTCAGAATTGTCTTGAGTTCGAGTGCCGTCTCAAAGAAATTAAGATTTTGAGGATGCTTAAAGGAGGCATTTCTCAAGAGAGAACCTGAAGCCAGAATTCGTGAGGCTGGAAAATCTCCAGAAAGCTTTTTAAGATAGTCATTCAAGTCTTTTGGCGCTGGCACTGAGGTTAGCGAGGTGATCAAAAAATGGGGCTTGTGGATGGCATAAACAGCCTTGAGGTCATTATGTGGAACGGATTGACCCAGGTAGTATGTTTTGAAACCGTAACGACGAGCGAGGTAATGATAAAATAACAGGGCAATTTCATGCAGCTCGGTTTCTGGTAAGAAAAGCAAAACACGAATGCTGCTTTTGGCAGGAAGAGGCAATGCAGCAATAGCAACAATTAATTTTTGCCGGATAAGATTTGAAATGAAATGCTCATGAGCCGGAGTGATATTTCCTGTTTGCCAGAGAATGCCAATCTTGTTGAGAAAAGGATAAATAATTTCTATAACCGTTTTTTCAAACCCCAGCTTTTTCTCAATCATTTTTAATTCATGCTCAAATTCTTCTTCGTCCAGATCAATCATGGCTGTAACGAGTTGATCGATATGAATATTTGAAGCATGATTGGTCTGACTTAAGTCCTGAACTTTTCGGGTAAGTTCATCACCCGACATATTGGCGATAACGGATATTTTTAAACCATGCGAGTTGAGCAGAGAAACATTAATAATTTTTTTTAGATCATCATCTGAATAGTAACGAATATTGGTTGACGTGCGCTGAGGTTCAATAACACCATAACGCTTCTCCCAGATGCGAATAGTATGAGCTTTAATGCCCGAAAGTTTTTCAAGTTCCTTAATAGAATATTGCCCCATTATTGTTGGTTTAGCGCCTTTCTAACAACTATCAAGTTAAATAGTTTTGGTAAGGTTAAACTAAATTATTTTGATGGATCAGGTGAGTAACTCCATTGATCATAACCACCTGACCATTTACTTTTTTATATCTTTAGTTTTATGGATGATAGGGCATTAATAGAGAAGGGAAAGGAGTGGTTTGCCGAACGCGACTGGATACCATTTTCTTTTCAGCTTGAAGCCTGGCAGAAATACCTGGAAGGTGAAAGTGGATTGGTTAATGCTCCCACAGGCAGTGGTAAAACCTACTCATTGCTGATGCCTATCATGCTGGAATTCATTCGTAACAATCCGAAGTATAAATCAAAAAAGAATTGTGGCCTTCAGGCTATTTGGATTACACCCATCCGTGCGTTATCAAAAGAGATTGAACTGTCTTCTAAGAGATTAGTAGAAGGCCTTGAATTGCCGTGGAGAGTTGGTGTTCGCTCAGGTGATACATCTGTTAAAGAACGTGAACGTCAAAAGAATAAGCCACCAGAATTATTGATCACAACACCAGAGAGTTTGCATCTGCTACTGGCGCAGAAAGGCTACGATGAATTCTTTAGTGAGTTGAAAGTTGTTGTGGCTGATGAATGGCACGAACTGATTGGTTCAAAACGTGGTGTGCAGGTTGAACTAGCTTTATCAAGATTGAAAACTGTAAGCCCTTCGCTTAAAGTGTGGGGCATCTCAGCAACGATTGGCAATATGGATCAGGCCTTGCAAGCATTGCTCGGCAGTTATCATAAGAATGGTAAATACAGCATCATCAAGTCAGATATTAAAAAGAAGATTGAAGTAATCTCAGTTATGCCTGATACAGTAGAAGTTTTACCATGGGCGGGTCACCTGGGTATTCAGCTACTTCAAAAAGTAATTGACATTGTAAAGGAAAGTACCACAACACTCATCTTCACCAACACACGATCTTTTGCTGAGATCTGGTATCAGAAAATGTTAGACAAGGCACCTGAGTTATCAGGCCTTATTGCCATGCATCATGGTTCTATCAGCAAGAATTTACGAGATTGGGTTGAAGATCAATTGCACGAAGGAAAACTAAAAGCGGTTGTATGTACTTCAAGTCTTGATCTTGGTGTTGA
>DATJHZ010000009.1:0-10152 GCA_035493595.1 Cyclobacteriaceae bacterium
GATATCATTGCGAACCCAAATGCATACATAGATTTTAATATCCCGTGGAATTTGAATGTGAGTTACAATGCAAACTATACGCACTCTCTTAATAGTACGCCGAAAGTAACGCAGACGCTTCAGTTTTCTGGTGATATATCAATTTCGAAAATGTGGAAGATCAATTTTAATTCAGGCTATCATTTCGAAACGAAGCAGTTTACGCAGACAAATATCTCGCTCGGACGGGATATGCATTGCTGGACAATGCATTTAACGTGGGTTCCATTTGGTGCTTATCAATCCTATAATTTTGTTATTGCTGTTAAAGCTTCCATCTTACAAGACCTTAAACTTGAAAGAAGGAAACCATTCCTCGATAACAACAGTTTATAATGATGGTGAATAGTTTTTCTGATTTCTAATTTTGAATTACTAAATACATACGCTCGCGGTATGGCTAAGTCAAAATCAAAACCTGTTTTCAATATCAGTGGCACCGTACTGGGAATTACCTTTGTTAATAGTACTGCCTATGGAAAACATATTCGAGCTGCCCGAGGTACATACACACCAGTAGAAGTTAATGAAGCATTCAAGGCTACGAGTAAACAGCTGATCAGTGCTAATCTCCCTGCTAAAATGATTAAAGATGCCATCGATCCTTATCGAATAGATTTTGTTCATGGCATGTTATGGCAACGATTGGTTTCCATTTTCAGAAAACAGTACAAAGAAAATGGTGCATTTGATTTCAAAGCATTAAAGGATTTTGAAATCCATTCTGAATTTCCACTAACGCGATTAGTCACTTTTCAATCCACCGTAAGTTTTGATTTTCTCCAATCACAGATCATGGTAACATTGGATTTTGAGAATCATCCTGACTTTAAAGAAAGTGAAGTAGACGGATATCGTGTAACGGGTATTGCTATACATCCGGATCTGCGACATAAAACAGCAGCTACATATCAGATAGTGTTGCCTGTGATAAATTTAAAAGATAAAGTAAAACCATTAACCATAGCCATACCTCAGCATAGTGATCTAACCTTGCTTTGTGTAAAACTGGAAGCCTGTAGTAAAGGAGAAGTAGTAAATAACTATGCTACTAAGGGAATGAAGATAATACAGGTTATTGAACCTGGATGATTTTAGTTTTTAGCTATGGGTTGTGGATAGTAATTCACTACCCATAGCTAACAACTGAAATGATTTATTTCAACCAATCCTCTACCTCTTGTTGTGTAGGGTTGGCGATTTCAAGTTTAAGTTTCTTGCGCATACCACATACATCGTTGAAGAGTTTCGACACTTTCATCTCACGCATTTGTGCTATAGAAGTAATGCCCATCTTCTGAAGTACTGGGATCAATTCACTGCGGATACCTGCTTCTTCAAATTCTTTTTCATTAAACCCGCTGGTAAGTTTCTCAGGCTTCATTTGCGGGAAGAAGAGAACATCTTGTATAGAAGGTGAATTGGTCATGATCATGCTGAGGCGATCAATGCCAATACCTAAGCCTGCTGTTGGAGGCATACCATATTCAAGAGCACGAAGGAAGTCTTCATCTAATGTCATGGCTTCTTCATCGCCACGTTTGCCAAGTTCAAGTTGTTCTTCAAAACGCTGACGTTGATCGATAGGATCGTTCAACTCAGAGAATGAGTTACATATTTCTTTGCTGTTACAGATAGCTTCAAAACGTTCTACCAATCCAGGTTTGCTTCTGTGCTTCTTTGCCAATGGCGACATCTCAACAGGGTAGTCTGTGATGAAGGTTGGCTGAATAAGATTTGGCTCACATTTTTCACCAAAGATCTGATCAATGAGTTTTCCTTTGCCCATGGTTTCATCCATCGGCACATGAAGTTTTTTGCATGTATCACGCAATTCATCTTCATTCATCGATGAGATGTCAATACCTGTGAAGTGTTCGATAGCTTCAAACATGGTATAGCGTTTCCATGGACGTTTGAAGTCGATTACATTTTTGCCTACAGTAAGTTGAGTTTTGCCATGAAGGTCAATCGCTACTTTCTCAATCATCTCTTCTACCAGATCCATCATCCAGTTGTAGTCTTTGTAAGCAACGTAAAGTTCTATCTGTGTGAATTCAGGATTGTGAAAGCGTGACATGCCTTCGTTTCTGAAATCTTTAGAGAACTCGTAAACACCATCAAAGCCACCAACAATCAATCGCTTCAGGTAAAGCTCATTGGCAATACGCAGGTACAACGTCATGTCCAGTGTATTGTGGTGAGTCTTGAAAGGTCGCGCTGCAGCGCCACCATACAAAGGCTGAAGTATTGGTGTTTCAACCTCAAGGTATCCTTTCGGATTAAGATATTGACGCATGGAGTTTACCAACTGTGTACGTTTGATAAATGCATCCTTAACTTCAGGGTTAACGATCAAATCAACATAACGCTGACGATACCGTTGCTCCGGATCAGTAAAAGCATCGTGACGAACAACATTACCTTGTTCATCTGTAGATTCTTTCACCACCGGCAGAGGACGAAGCGACTTAGACAACACGGTAAGCGATGTGGCGTGAACGGAGATCTCTCCGGTCTGAGTGGTGAACGCAAACCCTTTTACGCCAATGATATCACCAATATCCAACAGCTTTTTGAAAACAGTGTTGTAAAGTGTTTTGTCTTCAGTAGGGCAGAGGTCATCACGTCTCAGGTAAATCTGAATGCGACCACTTTCGTCCTGAAGTTCCGCGAAAGCGGCAGAACCCATAATGCGGCGACCCATGATGCGGCCGGCAATGGAAATATTCTTATAGTCTAACTTATTGCGTTCGTAGTTTTCGAGGATGTCTTTGGCTGTGGCATTAACTTCAAAAAGTTCGGCCGGGTAGGGGTTGATGCCCAGTTTTTCCAATTCTTCTTTACTCTGTCTGCGGATGACTTCCTGCTCGCTTAACATAAATGACGTTTTTATACTTTCCGCAAAAATAAGGGAATTATCGTATTAGTCATTAGGCTGCTGCTATTAGTGATAAAGTCATTGGCTAATAGTCATCAGTCAATGGTCAATAGACGATGGCCTACGGCGTTAACCACATAGATTCACAGTTCCAACGACTTATGAGAAGTGCCATGGACCATTGACTATGGACCGATAACAAACTATCCGGCAACAGCTTTTCTTCTTCGGAGTTCTTTTTTGATCATGGTCAGTTCGCGACTGCTTTGCCCTGCAACCGAGGTGTTTTCGTCGGCGCGTCTCAACAGGTAGGGCATTACTGATTTTACAGGGCCATAAGGAACATACTTGGCAACCCGGTAGCCTGCTTTAGCCAGGTTGAAGGATATGTTATCGCTCATGCCATAAAGCTGGGCAAACCAGACTTTGTCCGTGTGAGGATCAAGGTCCTGTTCCTGCATGAGCTCGGTGAGATAGTGATTGCTGTAATCATTGTGTGACCCACACATCACGGCAATGCGTTCATGGTTTTGCATACAAAAAGCCAGGGCCTTGTTGAAGGCTTTATCCGTTGCATCTTTGGTAGGTTGTATCGGACTTTCATAGCCCATCGCCTCAGCCCGCTCGCGTTCCTTTTCCATGTAGGCACCACGCACCAGCTTAGCGCCAATAAAGTAGTTTTCAGATTTTGCCTCGTTGAATGCCTGCTGAAGATTTGCAAGTGAATCTACGCGATAAAGTTGATATGTATTAAATACGATAGCTCTTTCTTTGTTGTAGGCAGCCATCATTTCATAAACCAGTGCATCAATCGGATTTTGAATCCACGTTTCTTCAGCATCAATCAGAACTGCAACATTATAATGAAAGGCTTTTTGGCAAATAGTATTAACACGATTCTTTGCACGTTGCCATGCGGCTTCTTCGTCAGACGAAAGCGTTTCAAGTCGTTGAAGTTTTTCAAGCAGATCGGTTGATACGAGACCCGTTACTTTAAATACAGAGAATGGTATTTCCTTAGATTCTTTTGCTTTCTCAACAGTGCGAAGTATTTCATCCAGAGTCTGATCGAAACCTTCTTCAGATTTTTCACCTTCAACAGAATAATCAAGAATAGTATTGACTTTATATTTGGCCAGTTGGTGAATGGCTTCAGTGCTCTTTTCAATGCTTTCGCCTCCACAGAAATGATAGAATACAGTTTTCTTTATGATGCCTTCTATTGGCAGTCCTATCTTCAATGCAAGTTTTACAACGCTTGTAGCAATGCTTGAGATCCACGGATGATTTACAAGAGAGAAGATAAAATGAGCTCTCTTAAGGGAAGCATCAGATTTATACGAAAAAGCAATATCCGTATCTTCAAAAGAGACAGTAGGTCGGGCTTTCATAGGTTAATAAAGTCGAGCTAAATATAAGAGATTAAGATTGAAATACTGACAAGGATATTGGATAAGGATGAGATTCAATCTAATAGATACCCCATTTTGGGTGGACTTTTGAGTAGACTTTTTGGTTACAAAATCTATAACGATTGAAAAGGATATTAAGGTGGATTAGAATAGCTTCAACTGATCGCCCTTCTTCGGTTCCTTCGCTTTACCAAACACTGTACGTCCTTCGTACTTCCAGGAATCTTCGCGTTCTTTGGCAATCACATTTTCAATATTTTCATTGGGAATGAAATTCTTTTCTGCTCGTATCGCTAATTCAGAAAGACTTTTTATTGCTTGTTGTTTATCACCAGCACCAAGTTTAGCTTTATCAATTGCACTTCGTAATGTGGTTAGTGTTTCATCATAAATTTTTATTGGTACAGGAAAGGGATGTCCATCCTTGCCACCATGCGCAAATGAAAATCTGGCAGGATCAGTAAATCGCGAAGGTGTTCCGTAAATCACTTCACTTACTAATGCCAGTGATTGTAATGTGCGAGGTCCGAGTCCTTCGAGTAAAAGTAATTCTTCAAAATCACGAGGTTGTTTTTCGTGTGCGAGCCATAACATACTACCGAGTCTTTTCAAATCAACATCAGCACCACGAACATCATGATGGTTGGGCATTGTCAGATTTCTAATCTCACGCATCATTCGCTCAGGCGATTCATGTGTCATGCCTATGATTGATGATTGAGCTGGAACGGCTTCCCTGGCAACCATGTTCAGGATGTTTCCCTGGTTCTCGCCGCAGATAGAAGTGTGTGGCTCTTCAACAAAAGAAGTAAGCGATGCCGAGTGCCAGTGATATCGTCTTGCAGTGGTGCCCTGCGTTTTCATTCCTTGCTGCACCACAGTCCACTGACCTTCATCACTAACAATAAAACTGTGGAGGTATAAATTATAGCCATCCTGAATAGCCGTGTTATCAACTTTTGCACTGAGCCTGCTGCATCGCGCGAGGTAATCGCCATCGAGTCCGGTTTGCTCACCAACGCGCATTAACTCTGCTGGTGTTTGTCGGGATGCGTTTCCTTTTCCACCACAGAAATAAATTCCGAGTTCTTTTGCCTGAGGATTGATCACGCGTTTCAGAGCGCCCAATACCGACGTTGTAATTCCGGATGAATGCCAGTCCATACCCATCACACATCCAAGACTTTGAAACCAGAAAGGATCGCTCATTCTTCGAAGGAATTCAGCTTTTCCATATTCTGCGATAATTGACTCCGTGATAGCAAGTCCAAGTTTACCCATTCGCTCAGCAAGCCACAGCGGAACGTGCCCGTAGTGCAACGGCAATTCTGCATACCCTGATCGTTTAATTGCACCCGCCATCACCAAGCTTATTATGAATCTTAAAGATAAAGATTCAAGATCAAATTGGATTTAAGAAATGGAAATTGCTAGCAGGAAAGTCATATTTGATTTCAAAAAAAAAGACCCTGGCATGCCAGAGTCTTTTTTCTTGAATTATCGAATTCACTTTACTTTATAAGCAAAGCTTCCTGAAATTGATTTTTTTGTTTGACACGTCGTGTTGTCAGTTGGTAAAACTCCGGGGACATAGAATGAACCTGTTACCAGATTGCCAGATGTTGTTGAAAATTTTGTAAAGCTAAGATGTGAGCTACCATCGAAACGGGCATAACAACCCGATTTAATTGTAGGTTCAACAAAGAGCACATTTGTTGTGTCAGCAATAGAGTTTGTCAATGCAGAAATTTTTCCAAGGTGCAAGCTTTGTGTTGCATAGTTGGTACCCATAATAGTTGAGTCTGCCGTGGCTCTGAAAAATCGCTCGTTGTTGAAAGCATAGAACAGGGCTGAGTGTCCCAAAGTGGTTCCCATGGTTACTGAAAGGTCGAGGTTGGAATAGGTTACTCCATCAACAGTAAATGAAAGAGTGCCTTCAGTGCTTACAAGAGTCCAGTCACTGAAATGATCAACATCAGCTTTTAGAACTTTTGCATCAGTGTCGATAGTAAAATTATCTACCACTTCCCACGCATCGGTTTCTGACGATCGTGTCATCAATCGCAGTAACGCTGGATATGTACCTTTAGTAGCAATCTCTTCCTCGTCATACTTAAGGGTAAGGGTTACGGGTTTTAAAAATTCCTGGTGTGTCAGTCTGTAGACTTTTCCAATGCCGTTGGTTACAACGTCAGATACTTCCTCAACTTCAATTAAAACATTTTTGCCGACAGCACCTGCCGGAATAGTTATGGTAATGTTGTTGTCATCAGATTTGATAGAGCCACCGGTTGTACTTACGTTTGTCTCTCCGGCAGGCTGTGAATCATCATCGTTATTTGAGCAGGAATAAAAAGCACATAGGCCAACAGCGAAAAGTGCTAGTAAAGAGTGTTTTTTCATGTAAAGAGTTTTTAAAATAATTGCAAGACTACGCATTTAATCATTTTGAAGATAGTGTGGGGCTTTGTGTGTGCGTTTAATGACAGATTATATCAGATCGGTTTGTTTTAGAAGAGTTAAGGTGTAATAGATTTGCCTGAATTTTTCGCGAAGCATGACTTAATTTTTATGCGTGATCACTTTATTTAAATTGATGAAGCAGTAAATCGAGCACACACAGCGTGGTTGGTCTCGTTGTTTTTAATAAATTCGGGCGTTTTTAATTGATTAGCTTATAATGCTACCTGACAACATTCTCCTTACCCAAAATCCAGTTTCTGATCTTAATGCCTTTTTATCCAAAAAGAAGTACAGTAAGGTTGCAGTTTTGATGGATGAAAACACCAGAAAGAATTGTTACCCTATTCTCAGTGAGGGCTTGCCTAAACACTTTGTTATTGAGGTTAAAAGTGGGGAGGAGCAAAAAACATTAGAGACCTGTACACACATCTGGCAGGCTATGACTGATCAGGCCCTGGATAGACATGCTGTTCTCATCGTTCTTGGAGGAGGTGTTCTTGGTGATATGGGCGGATTTTGCGCTGCCACGTATAAACGGGGTATTGAATTTATTTTAGTTGGAACAACGCTGCTCGCCCAGGTTGATGCCAGCATTGGCGGAAAGCTCGCTGTAGATTTCAATCATTTCAAAAATCATATTGGAGTTTTTCAACTTCCGGCACTTACCATGCTGTATAGTGGTTTCTTCAATACATTGTCCAGAGCCGAGCTTCGGTCAGGCTTTGCAGAAGTGATCAAACATACACTTATTTCAGATAAGGCTATGTGGGAAATACTCAGGCAAAAAAATCTGGAAGATCAGGATTGGGATACATTGATTAAGCACTCGGTTGAGTACAAAGCTTATGTGGTTACTGAAGATCCAAAAGAAAAGGGATTGAGAAAAATATTAAATGCAGGTCATACCATTGGCCACGCTGTAGAAAGTTATCTGCTGGGTATCAATAAAAAGGTGATGCATGGCGAAGCTATTGCCGCCGGTCTGATAGCCGAAGGATTTATAGCTGTAAAACGTGGATTTCTAGATCAGCCCTCGTTTCAGCAAATAACTGATTACCTGTTAAAGGTCTATGGAAAAATAGAATTGCAAGAAAATCAATTGGAAGAGATTGCAGGCCTGACGTTGCAGGATAAGAAAAATGCGGGAAATAAAATTCTTTGTGTACTCCTCAATGGAATTGGAAGTGCACACCTGGATTGCGAGATATCGCTTACAGAAGTAAAGGAAGCGCTCTCAGCATATCGCTCCCTCTAGATGTAATAAGACTCAGATTCTTCAACTTTGCCATTCTCATCTTTTTTCAATGAGTTTTTCAGGTCAGAAGTCTTTTTAGAGAAAAATTCTTTTGTTTTCTCTTTCCGACTTCCGGTCAATAACCATGCAGCCAGCAATGCACCAGAAGCTACCCCGATCCCAATTGCTATTTTTTTTGTAGTGTTCATATATATTGAGATAACTAGATTGTTTGAGGAAATGTTTCAAACGTTTATAAAAAATCTTCACTTAATGTAACTTGCCCAATCAAAAAATATTTACAACGTTGAACTCAGTCACTCACATCAAACGAACATCCGTTTTTCAAGGCACTGCCTCTCTACTTCCTGCTTCTAAAAGCATCAGCAATCGCGCGCTGATTATTAATGCGCTCGCCGGAAGTAAGTCGAGTCTTCATAATTTATCAGACGCCAATGATACCCAACTCATGCTTCGGCTGGTGAATTCACCGGATGCTGTTATTGACGTGGAGGATGCAGGTACAACCATGCGTTTTCTCACGGCATATTTTGCTGTGACCAATCAGCAAAAGACAATGACGGGCACTGAAAGAATGAAGGAAAGACCTATCGGAATTTTGGTGAACGCCTTACGCATGTTAGGAGCTGATGTTCAATATGCAGGCATAGAAGGATATCCTCCATTAACCATAAAAGGTTTCGATCGTCAGAAAAATGATTCGATCAGAATCCGAGGCGATGTGAGCAGCCAGTTTATTTCTGCAATCATGATGGTGGCTCCCTTGTTGCCTCATGGACTAATTCTGGAATTGGAAGGAAAGGTTGGCAGTCGTCCATACATTGAAATGACTGAGTCGATTATGCAACACTTTGGAGTTGCCTGCCAGGTATATGAAGATAAGGTTACGATCGCGCATCAATCCTATCACCCAGCCGAATTCACAGTAGAGTCTGACTGGTCGGCAGCCAGCTATTGGTTTGCTTTTGCAGCTATGGCTGAGAAAGCAGAGATTTTGCTACCGCGATTACAACTCGATTCACTTCAGGGCGATTGCGTTGTTGTTGAAATCATGGACCAGCTTGGCGTGAAAGCAGTACTTGATCACAATGGCATGCTTAAACTCACCAAGAAAGATGCCATGAAGAAATTAAGATGGGATTTTACCGATTGCCCTGACCTTGCTCAAACTATAGCTGTTGTCTGTGTTGCAAAAGGAATTCCAGCCCATTTCACAGGACTTGAAAGTCTTCGAATCAAGGAAACGGATCGTATTACCGCGCTTCAAAATGAATTGCAAAAGATTGGCGGTAATCTCATTGAAGATGACACAGAGAACTGGAGAGTGATTCCATCCACAGGTCTTCCATCATCAGCATCATTCAAAACCTATAAGGATCACCGTATGGCCATGGCCTTTGCGCCACTGGCAACATTAATGGATGTAGAAATTGAAAATCCAGGCGTGGTGAAGAAGTCGTATCCAAATTACTGGAACGATGTGAAATCTTTTGGTGCTACGCTTACGGAATTATAAGACTGTTAAAATAGGGAGCCGCTTTAATCAGGCGGCTTCCATACCACGAAAACATTTCGCCATCAACCAACATAATGGTTGCCTGAGGACATAGCTTCTTCAGTTCTTCTATATGTTTCTCTTTAAAAGGATATGGCTCTGAAGATAAAAAGATGAGATCAGGTTTTAATGACCGGATCTCATCGTCATTTAATTCCGGGTAACGAGATAAAGGTTGCAAACAGTTTTGTAAACCAATTTTTTCAAGCATCACATGAATGAAGGTATTGTTACCAACACCCATCCATGGTTTTTTCCAGATCAGATAGAGAACAGATTTCTTATTATGCTTCTTGATTGCTGAGAATGAATGTTGAATTTGGTTAATGATGTGATCTGCTTCAGCAATACGGTTTGTAATTACACCTATTGATTTAATCATAGCCAGCGAATCTTCCCACGTAACGATATCACTCATCCATACAGGGTATTTTTGTTTCAGCTGAAGAATACCTTCCTGTTCATTTTCTTCTTTATTGCCAATGATAAGGTCAGGCTTAAGTTCATCAATAACATCAAACCAGTAATTCTTTGTGCCGCCTACAAT
>DATJHZ010000010.1:0-4581 GCA_035493595.1 Cyclobacteriaceae bacterium
GGTTTGTTTTACAAAATCGACTTTCTTTCTCAAACTGTCAATATCGCTATCAACAATTGTAACGTGGCCCATCTTGCGGAAGGGTTTCGTGAATTGTTTTCCGTAGAGATGAACATGAACACCACTTACTTTAACCACTTCTTCAAAACCTTCATAACGGGCAGCACCAGTGTGACCGGCCTCGCCCAAAAGATTTACCATAGCACTAGGCAAAATGATGGAGGTATCACCTAATGGAAGACCAAGAACTGATCTCAGGTGTTGTTCATATTGCGAGGTAACATTGGCTTCAATAGTTTGATGGCCGCTGTTATGAGGGCGAGGAGCAACTTCGTTTACCAACACTTTACCATCTTTGGTTACAAACATTTCAACAGCGAGAATGCCAACCATGTCAAGGTCGTGGATTACTTTACGTGCAATC
Source organism: Cyclobacteriaceae bacterium (assembly GCA_035493595.1). GTDB lineage: Bacteria > Bacteroidota > Bacteroidia > Cytophagales > Cyclobacteriaceae > DATCRE01. The sequence goes on from DATJHZ010000010.1 coordinate 425, forward strand.
TTGTCAGCTTCCAAAGCAACGGCTTCAGTTATTTCAGCCGGTGAAAATAAATACTCAACCAAATTATGAACGGGATGAAAAACCATTTCAACTGCTGGATAAGTTTTCACTTCACCCTTAATGTTTCTCGCTACAATTACAGAAATTTCTTTTTCGAAAGGTATTAACTTCTCTAGCAATCCTGGAGCGTCAAAAGCTTTGCTGAGATCAGCTTCTGTTTTTATTACCTGAACACCCCTGCCATCATAACCTTCACGACCAAGTTTATTCACAGCAGGTAAAAATGCTTTGTTGTGTTTTACATCTTCAGCATTTTCTGTGAGAATAAAATCAGCCGTTGGTATACCACAATCTTTGAAGAAAATTTTCTGTGTTCTTTTATCCTGAATTAACTCAATGACCTCGGGCTGAGGAAATACACGTTTACCTTGTTTGGCTAATTCTTTTAAAGCGATTGTATTTACATTTTCAATTTCGATGGTAATCACATCACACTGCTTTCCGAAAGCGAGAACAGTATCATAGTCGGTTAGTTTACCACTTGTAAAGTTGCAGAGAGATGAACACGGTGCGCTCGCATCAGGATCTAATACTTTGAATGGAATATTAAAGTCTATGCCTGACTGGATAAGCATACGGCCCAGCTGGCCTCCTCCTAAAACACCTAATGTAAAATTCTGTTGAAATACGGTACTCAAGATTCAATGGTTTAGAACGCAAATGTATAGTTTGTTCTAAACTATTTGAAGAAATAGCCTCTAATGAATTGGAGTCATGCCAAACAAGCCAGAGTAAAGGCCAATAAGAATGGCAACGACTATACCTACAACTAATAAAACTCGTCTGCGCGTTATCATATAAATCATGTCTAACACCAATACCGAGCTCTTAGACACTGGAAATAAGCAACACGTTGTAAGTCTTAAAAACTAAATCACTAACCAACTTATTTAGGATGGAGCGGAAGAAGGGCCGTCAGAAGCTGTCTATGCTTTTAGATGTTTGATGATCATCTCTGCATGGATGCGTGAATTTTCGATAAACCACTTGTTAGTTTTCAAACCACCACAAACAACCCCTGCCAGATACAGGTTGGGTACGTTGGTTTCCATGGTGTGCTCATTATAAACGGGTGTTTGAAATTCGTCAGCTTGAAATTTTATGCCGCAAGCCTTCATAAAATCGAAGGGAGGTTGGTAGCCCGTCATGGCAAGAACAAAATCATTTTCAAGGATTATGTTTCCCTCTGGAGTTTTTAATTCAACAGTCGAATCAGTTATTCTGGTTAACTGCGAATTGAAATATGCTTTAATGGAGCCCTCCTTAATTCTGTTCTCGATATCTGGTTTAACCCAATACTTAACGCTTTCGCGAATGGAATCCTCACGAATCACCATCGTTACATCGGCACCTTTTCGGTAGGTCTCAAGTGCTACATCAACAGCTGAATTCGCGGCGCCGACGACAACAATTTTTTGAGCAAAATAAGGATGAGGTTCGCTATAATAATGAAGCACTTTAGGAAGTTCCTCTCCGGGGATATTTAACAAGTATGGTAAATCATAAAATCCCAGGGAGATAATGACAGCTTTGGCCGCATAGTTACCCTTTGTAGTTGAAATATGGTGAAGACTATTATTAAGGTTTATTGATTTAACTTCTTCATAGAGTTTTACCTTAAGATCCCAGGAGGTGCAAACCCTTCTGTAATACTCCAGTGCCTCTACCCGATTAGGCTTAGCCAAATGAGAGACGAAAGGCACACCCCCAATCTCAAGTCTGTCAGATGTGGAGAAGAAGGTCATATTTAGTGGATAGTGATAGATGGAATTTACCAGGCATCCCTTTTCAATGATGACATAGTTCAGCCCGGCTTTTTTAGCCTCGATACCACAAGCAAGCCCAATAGGACCAGCACCAATAATGATTACGTCGTAGTTTTCCATTTCACAATTCTGATTCCCTGTAACAATATTGTGAATTTAAATTCATTTCTTGTCAGACCCAATAAAATAAACTTTCAATAAGTATTGAAAGTTCCGAAACAACAGATACCTTTGTTACGTTATGAAATACAAAGAAGCAAAAGAAGAATTGATACAAGCCTGGGGCAACTTGGGTTATAGCTGGGGTCTGAATAAGACCATGGCACAAATTCATGCGCTTTTAATGATTTCAACAAAGCCGCTTACTACGGAAGAGATAATGGAGGAACTTAATATCTCCCGCGGTAATGCGAATATGAATATACGGGCGCTCTTAGAGTGGCATATTATCTATCGCATTTCAGTAGCAGGTGATCGTAAGGAATATTTTAAGTCAGAAAAAGATATTTGGGCTCTTGCCAGACAGGTAGCGAAGGAGAGAAGAAAGCGAGAGTTAGAACCAATTTTAAAGGTGCTTAAAGAAGTAAATGAAGTTGCTCCGGACGGCACGGAAGAAACTAAAGAATTTAAAAAGGTGGTAAAAGAGCTGAAGAATTTCGCAGACAAGTCAGATACCCTGTTGGACTCATTTGTAAAGTCTGAAGAGAACTGGTTTTGGAATACCGTATTGAAATTATTCAAATAATTTTTTTACCCTAAACTTTCAATATTTTCTGAAAATACAATATATAAGATTTATGAAACGCCTTGATTTTTTTGTTCAAACAATACTTATCCTCCTGGGACTATTTCTATTCTTTTTCTCAATTAATGATGGAGGAGCATTAATTCTTCTTGCTCAGCTATTACTGGGTCCATGGCAATTGATTAGTGCATGTTGCTATATACGATTTCGAACCGTGTTGCAAAAGGAAAGAGTATTACATCTGACAATCTCATGCCTCTATCTCGCCTTGCTTTTTACTGCATTTAGAGAATCTTTTTACTTCACCAAAACATTCGATATGCTGATAATAATTATCCCATCATGGATTCTGGCAATTTGTTATTACATAATCACCTGGCGAATAACTTTTCCAAATACTAAAAATAGATCAAGCTTTCTACCTCATCTCAACTTTTGAGTTTCACTTTAAATTCAAATTATATGAACTACACTATTTTAACTTACAGCATTTATCTGCCTATCACAATTTTATTAACCGTTTGGGTGGCCCGTACACTATTTAAAAATGGAAGAGTATTTCTGGTCGAAATTTTTCACAAAGATGAAGTGCTTGCCGACAGTGTGAATAAACTATTACTGGTTGGCTTCTATCTTGTTAATGTTGGCTACGCGGTTTATACACTTAAGATTTGGGAAACTATTGAAGTCGCGCAACAAGTTATTGAAGTACTAAGTCAGAAAATTGGCTGGATCATTCTCGTTCTTGGTGCCATGCACTTTTTTAATCTGTTCATCCTCTTCAACCTTAGAAGAAAAGCCCAACAACATACACTGCAACGCAACACCATCTAAACTTCACTATTATGAAAACGCTTGACGACCATGTAATCATTTATGACGATGAATGCCCGATGTGTAATCTCTATACACGTGCTTTTGTGCAAACAAAAATGTTGGATGATAATGGTCGCCAGGCGTACAGTGCTATTAGCAAAGAGTTACAGGCTCTTCTCGATCAGCAAAAAGCATGTAACGAAATTGCGTTGGTAAACACCAATACAAAAAATGTCCTGTATGGTATTGATAGTTTGTTTCATGTATTGGGTAATAGCTTTCCATTCTTGAAACCAATATTCAGATTGCCTGGTGTTCATTGGATTTCTAAACGACTTTACTCATTCGTTTCCTATAACAGAAAAGTAATTGCGCCTGCCGCGAATAAGAAAAACAAAAATCAGTGTATACCAACATTAGATCTTAAGTATCGCTGGCTTTATATTGCCTTTGTGTGGATTGTGACTTCTTTGGTATTGAATTCTTATTCACCATTGTTATTGCCACTGGTGCCAAAAGGAAATTTCTATCGTGAGTTTGCTATTTGTGGTGGACAAATTCTTTTTCAATCTATGGTGGTGAGACTTCTGAGAAAGGAAAAGCTTATCGATTATCTGGGTAATATGATGACGGTTTCATTGATAGGCGCTTTGCTCTTAATCCCGGTATTAATAATTGGCAAACTTGGTCTTATAGTTAATCCTTACTTTTATATGGGATACTTTATGATCGTTGTTGGCTTAATGATTCTTGAACACATGAGGCGTGTC
>DATJHZ010000011.1:0-3385 GCA_035493595.1 Cyclobacteriaceae bacterium
GTTGGAGATTGATTCATAGATTGTATTTTAGGGCGAAATATTTATCAATCAATCTCTAAACAAAAAAGACCTGACAAATGAAGAAACTCTACATTCTTATTCTATTATTTCCATTTCTCCTAACACCAGCACTGGCACAGAAAAAGAAGAGAAGCAAAGAACCTAAAAACAAAGTAAGTGTGGCGCCGTTTTTTGCAATACCGAACGGCAAACTAGCGTTGAACTATAATGGAAGCGTTGGCTTTCAGGCCGGATTCTTTCATACTTTCACAAAGAAGAAAAGCAGATTCGCCCCAACTGTCGGTGCTATGTTGAACTATACAAGATTGCAATCAAAAGGCGATACGCTACACTTTCCGGTAACCGACATTAATGGTGATCCTGCAATCGGTTCTTCTTATTATACTCCGTTCACTATGGTTCAGGTTAAGATTTCGGGTGGTATGCGTTTCACGTTATTGGATAACCTATACCTGACACCTGGTGCTGAACTCGGATATGTCATTGGTAAACGCGACAGCTACATAAACGATGGTTATAGTGATTCATCGGACAGCGAAATCAAGACCTGGCTACTTCTGGCACCAAAAGTGAATATTGAATATAAAGTAAATAAGCATTTTAGTGTGGAGCCTTTTGTGGCGTACAATCTCATAATTCAAACAGGCAGCACGGATACTAATTCAACTGACTACAATCCTGATACCGGTAAAACGTACTCGTACTTAACACCTGGTGTTTCGCTAAACTTCCTTTTCTAGGTATATCAACATATTTGAATTGAGGCCGGGTTTGTTATAAGGGTAACAAGTCCGGTCTTTATTTTTTAGAGAGTGATTTTCAAAATTGATATGTCGACCAGATTTCATAATTAATCTTTATTTTGCGGCGTTTTTAACACGATGCTCCAGGTACTCACAAAAGAATTCAATAGTTTTCTCAATTCGCTTATTGCGTATCTGGTTATTGGTGTGTTCCTCACAGGCATTGGACTGCTCATGTGGGTGTTCCCCGAAACTTCGGTACTTGACTACGGCTATGCCGATATGGATACGCTGTTTTCCTTTGGACCGTATGTTTTTATCTTTCTAATCCCCGCAATCACCATGCGAAGCTTTGCTGAAGAAAAGAAAGGTGGCACCATGGAGTTGTTACTCACCAAGCCTTTACGTGACTGGGACATCATTCTTGGTAAATACCTGGCTGGTTTCTTTCTCATTCTTGTAGCATTAATTCCAACGATCATTTACTATTTCTCGATAAGACAATTAGGCAATCCTGTCGGGAACATTGATACCCCTGGAGTTATCGGCTCGTATATCGGACTTGTGCTTCTGGGCGGTGTATTTTGTTCTGTAGGTATCTTTGCATCGTCGATTACGCCTAATCAGATTGTGGCTTTTATTGTTGCTGCATTTTTATGTTTCATTCTGTTCTCAGGTTTCAACTCTGTTGCCACCATAGATTTCTGGTCGGCCAATGCTTTATTTATTAAACAACTTGGTTTGCTTTATCATTATGAAGCTATCAGTAAAGGGTTGATTGATAGTCGTGACTTGATTTATTTTTTGAGTATCATTTTTCTGATGCTCTCCTTTACTAAACTAATCGTGGGGAGCAGACAATGGTAAATCTGAAAAGTAAAAAGCTGGGCGATCTGCTGTTACTCGCCAACACCGCCGTACTGGTTATTCTTATTAACCTGGTAGCATCAAGTCATTTTTTCAGAATAGACTTAACGGAGGAAGGTCGCTATAGTATTAAAACCCCTACAAAAGAAATTCTAAGCAAGCTTGATGATAAAGTTTATATCGAAGTTTATCTAGAAGGCGATCTTAATGCAGGCTTTAAGCGCTTCCGGAATTCTATAGCCGAGACGTTAGAAGAATTCAGAATCTATTCAGGAAATAAAGTTCAATATACCTTCATCGATCCGGCTGCTGCCATGAGTTCAAAGGCTCGTTCAGAATTTATGAGCGAACTGGCATCAAAAGGAGTTCAGCCAACCAATGTCATTGATAATAAAGGAGGACAGCGCGTTGAGAAAATAATTTTTCCCGGTGCGGTAATATCATACGGCGGCTTTGAAACCGGCGTGATGTTATTGAAGGGAAACAAAGCTCATACGCCTGAAGAAGAAATTAATCAATCCATCGAAGGTGTTGAATTTGAATTGGCAAATGCCATCTACAAACTCGCTAACAACGATCGTAAACGTATTGGTATTGTAACAGGTCATAACGAGTTGGATAGTCTTCAACTGGCGGCATTCAATAGCGCTATGCTCGAAGTATATGATGTTGTGAAAGTTAACATCGCTCGCAAAAATGTACTTGCTGGTTATGATGCTTTGGTGATCGCCAAACCAAAATCAGCGTTTTCTATTCTTGACAAGTTTAAGCTTGATCAGTACATCATGCATGGTGGCAAGGTCATGTTCCTGCTTGATAAACTTGAGGCCAGTATGGACAGTGCATCCAATGAAAACTATTTTGCTTTTCCATATGATCTCAACCTCGACGATCAACTCTTTAAATATGGTGTGCGTCTTAATCTTGATCTGTTGCAAGATCGAAGTGCAGGAGTTTATCCAGTGGTAACGGGACAAACAGGAGGGAAGCCCCAACTTAAATTAATGGACTGGCCATTCTTTCCACTCATCAATCATTATGCAGATCATCCGATTACCCGTAACCTCGATGCTGTGGTAACAAAGTTTGTGAGCAGCATTGACACGGTAAAAGCTATTGGAATTAAAAAGACTCCATTGCTAATGACTTCACAATATACTCATACCGTTAGTGCACCAGTGAATGTGAGCATTAATACGCTACGCCGTGAAGTAAAGGCTGAAGATTATACACAGCAATTTATGCCTGTTGGTTATCTGTTGGAAGGATCGTTTACATCATTATTTAAAAACAGATTCTTGCCGGAAGGTTCTGATCAGAAAGATTTCAAAGCTGATGGTGTGCCAACCAAACTTATTGTTATTGCTGATGGAGACATTGCACGGAATGATGTAAACCCACGTACAGGTCAACCTCAGCCACTGGGTTATGATCCCTTTACAAAATATACATTTGCTAATCAGGATTTGCTGATGAATGCCTTGGCATTTCTTACCAATGAAAATGGTTTGATCGGAGCGCGTAATAAAGAGGTAAAAATCAGACCGCTTGATCGTGATAAAGCACAAGCCGAAATGGTAAAGTGGCAACTGATTAATCTCGCGCTGCCCTTAATATTATTGTGTGGTTATGGTATCATACGATCCATACTTCGTAAGCGTAAGTATGCAGCTTTTGAAAATAAGAGTGTGAGCTAGAACAATGCAGGAAAAGAAAAACATACGGCTACTCATTTCATTGGTGATTCTTATCGC
>DATJHZ010000012.1:0-8487 GCA_035493595.1 Cyclobacteriaceae bacterium
GGATTGAATAAAGCCATATCCTTCTTCACCAATCACTTGCGACTTATGGATGCGGCAATCTGTAAAGATAAGTTCGGCAGTTTCAGATGCGCGCATACCTAACTTGTTTTCCTTTTTACCAGATGTGAAACCGGGAGTTCCTTTCTCTATTATAAAAGCAGTCATACCACGAGAATCACCCACAGCACCCGTGCGAACAATGACAACCGCTACATTTCCTGACTTACCGTGCGTAATAAAATTCTTAGCACCATTAATAATATAGTAATCACCATCACGTACGGCCACCGTGCGCATGTTTCCAGCATCAGAACCTGTGTTGGGTTCTGTAAGTCCCCAGGCGCCAATCCATTCGCCAGAGGCTAGTTTAGGAAGGTATTTGAACTTCTGTTCAGAATTTGCAAACTGTAAAATATGATTTGTGCAGAGTGAATTATGAGCTGCCACGGACAGACCAATTGATCCATCTATTTTTGAGATCTCTGAAATAGCAGTAACATACTCAGGGTAGCCAAAGCCAGATCCACCATACTCTTCAGGAACAAGAATACCCATAAGACCCAGTTCACCCATTTTCTTAAACAGATCTATGGGGAAAGTCTGAGTCTCATCCCAGTCCATCATATGAGGTTTTATCTCACGACTGCCAAAATCGCGTACCATTTGGGCAATCATTTTCTGATTCTCGCTCTCATCGAAGCTAAGTTCGTGACCATTTGTTTGTACTGCCTGCATATAATTAAATTATTGAGGCCACGAAGATATGGGAATAGAATTACATTACAAACGATTGTTAGGTTGACCATGTAATATTTGAGTGAGGTTTCGCAAAAAAAAACCGCAATTCGGTCAAAATCATTTATTTTCGCGATCTATAACAAAACTCAAACATTCATGAAAATAGCTGTAGTTGGCACAGGTTACGTTGGCTTAGTAACCGGAACATGTTTTGCGGAGACTGGAAATACTGTTACCTGCGTTGATATTGACCAGGAAAAAGTAAAAAAACTCCAAAATGGAAGAATCACTATTTATGAGCCAGGTCTTGAACAATTGTTCGAAAGAAACATCAAACAAAACAGACTAACTTTTACCACCAACTTGAAAGAAGGTATTAAAGATGCCAAAGTTATTTTCCTGGCATTACCTACTCCTCCTGGTGAAGATGGTTCTGCAGATCTTAAATATATCCTTAAGGTTGCTGATGATCTTGGTCATTTGTTAGAAGACTATACAGTTGTTATTGATAAGAGCACAGTGCCTGTAGGTACTGCCGATAAGGTAAGAGCTCGTATCGTTGCCAATGCTAAAGTAGAGTTTGACGTTGTTTCAAATCCTGAATTTTTGAGAGAAGGTGTGGCGGTGGAAGACTTTATGAAACCTGATCGGGTTGTCATTGGTACAACTTCACCACGTGCCCGCAAACTAATGGATGCATTGTATGCACCTTTTGTTCGTCAGGGTAATCCTATCATTTTTATGGATGAGCGCTCTGCAGAATTAACCAAGTATGCAGCAAACTCATTTCTCGCGACAAAGATCACTTTCATGAATGAAATTGCTAACCTCTGCGAACTTGTAGGTGCAGATGTTGATGCAGTAAGAAAAGGTGTTGGTACAGATAATCGTATTGGTAAGCGTTTCCTTTTTCCAGGTATTGGTTACGGAGGAAGTTGTTTCCCGAAAGATGTTCAGGCACTTGAGAAATCTTCATCCGATGCAAAATATAATTTCAAGATTCTGAAAGCTGTAATGGATGTAAATGCTGAGCAGAAGACAAAGTTAATACCTCGTATAAAGGATTATTTCAAGGGCAATCTAAAAGGTAAAACCATTGCTATGTGGGGTCTCTCTTTCAAACCACATACTGATGATATTCGTGAAGCACCATCATTATATAACATTGAAGAATTATTGAAGGAAGGAGTGACTATTAAAGTACACGATCCTGAAGGAATGGAGAATGTTAAAAAATTAATGGGCGATAAAATTCAATATTTCAATACGCCTTATGAAGCTGCAGAGAACGCTGATGCTGTTTTCATCGCAACAGAATGGCCTGAATTCAGAACACCAGACTTTGATAAGTTATCATCTATCTTAAAAAACAAAGTTATCTTTGACGGTCGTAACTTATATGAACTTGACACTATGAGAGATTTGGGCTACGCTTATTTCAGCATAGGCAGGGAGGTGGTCAATGGCTAAAAAACGTGTACTAGTAACAGGAGGCGCCGGCTTTCTTGGTTCTCATCTTTGTGACCGATTCATTAAAGAAGGGTTTCATGTTATTGCCATGGATAATCTAATTACTGGCGATCTAAGAAACATTGAACATCTTTTTAAGCACGAAGATTTTGAATTTTATAATCACGATGTTTCAACATTCGTGCATGTACCGGGCGAGCTGCATTATATTCTGCACTTCGCCTCGCCAGCAAGTCCGATTGATTATTTAAAAATTCCAATCCAGACGTTAAAAGTTGGTTCTTTAGGAACTCATAACTTACTAGGTCTCGCAAGGGCGAAAAAAGCGCGTATACTGGTTGCCTCAACGTCTGAGGTATATGGAGATCCGTTAGTGCATCCGCAAGTAGAAAGTTATTATGGCAATGTGAATCCAATTGGTCCTCGTGGTGTATACGATGAGGCCAAGCGTTTTCAGGAAGCCATTACCATGGCTTATCACACGTACCATAAAGTAGAAACTCGTATTGTAAGAATATTTAATACGTATGGACCTCGAATGAGGCTAAACGATGGACGAGTTCTTCCTGCATTTATCGGGCAGGCGTTACGTGGTGAAGACCTTACAGTATTTGGGGATGGTTCTCAAACACGTTCATTCTGCTATGTGGACGATCAGGTTGAGGGTATATACAGGCTGTTAATGTCTGATTATCATTTACCGGTAAACATCGGCAATCCGGATGAAATCACAATTGGAGAATTTGCAGAGGAGGTCGTAAAACTTACAGGCACAACGCAGAAAGTAATTTATCAACCCTTGCCTCAGGATGATCCTAAGCAACGCAAACCAGATACTACGAAAGCAAAAGAGATCTTAGGATGGTCTGCAAAAGTTTCACGTTCTGAAGGATTGAAGATTACGTACGATTATTTCAAAACATTACCTACTGAAGTGCTCTACCAGCGTGAGCATAAAGATTTTCAGAAGTATATACGCTAATTTATATGACAAAGAAAAAGATATTGATTACGGGAGGTGCAGGCTTTATTGGCTCGCACGTGGTGAGATTGTTCGTCAATAAGTATCCTGATTATACAATTGTCAATCTTGATAAGCTTACCTATGCAGGTAATCTTGAAAATTTAAAAGACATTGAGGACAAACCAAATTATAAATTCGAAAGAGCTGATATTGTCGACTTCGAAGCTCTGACTGCGCTCTTTAAGAAATATGAATTTGATGGTGTTGTTCACCTTGCTGCCGAATCACATGTTGATCGTTCATTGAATAATCCTGCTGAATTTGCTGTCACTAATATTATAGGTACAATCAATCTGTTGCGTGCCGCCAAAGATTTCTGGAACGGAAATTATGAAGGCAAGAAATTCTATCACATCTCAACGGATGAGGTATACGGCTCGGCCGATGATGGTGGATTCTTTACGGAAGAAACACATATCGATCCGCGTTCACCATACTCTGCATCGAAAGCCAGTAGCGATCATTTTGTAGTGGCGTTTAACAACAGCTACGGTTTGCCAACATCAATCAGTCGTTGCTCAAACAACTACGGTCCAAATCATTTCCCTGAAAAACTAATTCCGTTAATGATCAATAACATCATTAATAATAAACCCTTACCGGTTTATGGAAAAGGTGAGAATGTAAGGGACTGGTTATTTGTTGAAGATCATGCTCGTGCAATTGATGTTATTTTCCACCAGGGTAAACCAGGTGAAGTTTATAACATTGGAGGAAACAACGAGTGGAAAAATATTGACCTTGTTCATCTGCTCTGTTCCATCATGGACAAGAAATTAAAAAGAGAGCCTGGAGCATCAGCAAAACTTATTACGTACGTGAAAGATCGTGCTGGTCACGACCTTCGCTATGCTATTGATGCATCGAAATTAATGAAGACTGGATGGGCCCCACACGTTACATTTGAAGTTGGTCTTGAACTTACCGTTGATTGGTTCCTTGCAAACATTGAATGGCTTAACAATGTTACTTCAGGTGAATACTTGAAGTACTATACAAATATGTATCAAGGTCGTTAATCATATTTCAGAATACTTAATCTCAATAAAAAATGAAAGGTATTATTCTCGCAGGGGGTTCGGGCACGCGTTTGTATCCACTTACGTTGGCGGTTAGTAAACAACTCATGCCGCTATATGATAAGCCGATGATCTATTATCCGTTATCAGTATTGATGATGGCTGGTATTCGTGAGATACTTATTATATCGACACCGCATGACATGCCTGATTTTCAAAAGTTATTAGGTGATGGTAAATCATTAGGTTGCTCATTCACGTATGAGATCCAACCAAAACCGGAAGGTCTCGCACAGGCTTTTATCATTGGTGAAAAATTTGTTGGCAATGATAAGGTAGCCCTTATTCTAGGTGATAATATTTTCTATGGCTCAGGTATGCAAACTCTTTTACAATCTAATGCTGATCCTGAAGGTGGTGTTGTATTTGCCTATCACGTAACTGATCCCGAACGTTATGGTGTAGTAGAATTTGATGCTAACAAGAAAGCAATCTCTATAGAAGAAAAGCCTGCACAGCCTAAATCAAATTATGCAGTACCAGGATTATATTTCTATGATAATGAAGTAGTGGCCATTTCAAAAGCATTGAAACCAAGTCCACGTGGGGAGCTTGAAATTACAGATGTAAACAATGTATATCTTAAACAAGGCAAACTTAAAGTGGCGCCTATGAGTCGTGGTACAGCCTGGCTTGATACCGGTACATTCGATTCACTCATGCAGGCATCTAACTTTGTTCAGACTATCGAACAACGTCAGGGTCTTAAAGTGGGTTGTATTGAAGAAGTGGCATACCGAATGAATTTTATTTCTAAAGACCAGCTACTCACACTTGCCAAACCCCTTGAGAAAAGTGGTTATGGTGTTTATCTTAAAAATCTACCGGAATACATTTAAGTTAAGCTTCAAATACTAAGACTAGGAGGACCCATAATTGTTATCACAACAGTTATGGGTTCTTTTCTTTCATAGCACTACTTGAGAAACAAATCAGACACTAATCATGACGATTTTATCACCTCACAGGAAATATGTCTTTTTATCTTGACACTTTAAATCCAAAGTGATGAGATACTCAACAGCTTCTGGTTTTATGAAAAGTATTTTTGTGATACTTCTCATGACCATCACATTTATTAATTATGCGCAAAATCTTTCTGAGAGAATCAGATTAAATCAGATTGGATATTATCCACACGCAAAGAAAATGGCAATTGTGGAAACAGATGGTATATCAGATTTCTACATTCAAGCAGTAGGCGATAATTCAAAAATTTTTAGTGGTAAATTAAATGAACCTCGTAAATCGGAGTTTTCAGAAAAGAAATTATGTGTTGTAGATTTCACTTCCTTTACGAAATCAGGCAACTACATTCTTGTCGTTGAGGGAGTTGGGAAATCATATCCGTTTGAAATAAAAGATAATATTCACAATTCTGTTTCGAAAGGTTCAATACTTGGATTTTATTATCAGCGGGCATCTACACCCTTGCCAGAAAAATTTGCAGGTAAATGGCATCGTGCCATGGGTCATCCCGATACTCATGTTTTTGTTCATCCTTCTGCGGCAAGCGACAAGAGGCCTGAAGGAACTATTATTTCTTCTCCTAAAGGATGGTATGATGCCGGCGACTATAACAAATACATTGTTAACAGTGGTATCACAATGGCAACATTGCTATCGGCATATGAAAATTACCCGGCATATTATGATGCGCTCGAACTCACCATCCCTGAAAATGATAACAAGCTACCAGATTTACTTGACGAAGCTTTATGGAATCTTCGCTGGATGTTAACCATGCAAGATCCAAATGATGGAGGTGTTTATCACAAACTCACCAATGCCAGCTTCGACAAATTTGTAATGCCTGATAAGGCAACTGCTAAGCGTTATGTTGTACAAAAAGGTACAGCCGCCACACTTGACTTTGCAGCAGTTATGGCCCAGGCATCACGCGTGTTAAAGAAATTTGATAAGCAGCTACCAGGGCTCTCAGACTCCTGTATCATGGCAGCAAAAGAAGCGTGGGTGTGGGCAACAAAAAATCCAAATGTTGTATACGATCAGAATATCTTCAACAAGAGATTAGATCCCGACATCACTACTGGTGGATATGGAGATCAGAATTTTAGTGATGAAGTTATTTGGGCTGCCTGTGAATTGTATGCCACAACTAAAGATGAGCAGTATGTAAAAGGAATTGGCACGGTGCCGGACAGACTTGATCTTCCGGGTTGGAATCAGGTTCAGTTGCTTGGTTATTATACACTGATACGATTGGAAAAAGAATTACCAGCAAGCATTTCACCGTTAACATCATCGTTAAAAAAGAAAATTGTTGATTATGCAAATGCATTTGTTCAAGGTGTTGATCAACGATCTTTTATAACTGTTATGGGAGGATCTCCTAAAGATTTTATTTGGGGAAGTAGTTCAGTTGCTGCCAACCAGGGAGTCTTATTGTTACAAGCCTACAGAATTTCAAAAGAGAAAAAATATGTTGATTACGCACTCACTAATCTTGATTATCTGCTTGGTAGAAATGGAACAGGTTATTGTTTTGTAACAGGTTACGGTGACAAACCTCCAATGCACATTCATCATCGTCCATCAGAAGCTGATGACATTGCAGATCCGGTTCCAGGATTATTATCAGGTGGTCCTAATCCCGGAAGGCAGGATGGCTGTTCATATTCAACATCTGTTGCGAATGAAGCTTTCCTTGATGATGTATGTTCATATGCTACAAACGAGATCGCTATAAACTGGAATGCTCCGTTGGTTTATTTAGTTGGTAGTATTGAGGCTCTACAATATGAGGTTGGTTATTCTGTGAAAAAGTAAGTAGACAATATCTACATATTTTATTACTCAAATTTATTTTGAATGAGTGCCGAAGAGTCTATCCCAGATATTGGTATAGAAACCAAAGTTATGCTTAACATCTTGATGATGCTCATGATGAAAGGTAGACGTGCCGATATACTTCAGGAAAAAAGAACTGCGCAATTTTTCAGGTAAAGGTTCTAAACCAAGATGTCCCACTAATCCAAATACAACATTGACAGTGAGGTATGTCATGATAGAATAAATATTAAAAGTATGTGCCATCAGTACAACAAGCCAAAGACTTCCGAAGCATAGCGTTTCGATTGGATGGAGTACAAACAAATCAATTGGCTTTGGATCAACGGCCTGATGATGGAGTTTATGAATGGCATTGTAAAGAAAAGTTTTATGGATAATGAAATGAAAAATGTACATGAGCAAATCCATGGTCATGAACAGTATAATAAAATCAGGAATGATAAATAGCCAGCTTGTAAAAGAGATCTTAATGATGTCTTCTTTCCAAAGCCAGAAACCTGCATAGGTAACAACAGTATTCAGAATATTTGTAAGAATGCATATCAACACTTCTCGTTTTATATAATGATAAGAATTGGTTTCAGGTGATCTGAATTTTTGTTGTAACATCCCTCCAACAATAAGTACACCCAACGTTATAGCTACATTCTCTGCGAGAAATATAAGCCAAAGCATGGGAGATGGAAGTTGTAAGAGATATTCAAGTGTATCAACCATAAAAAGTGATGCGAAGTCTATTCATAGTAAAGAACATTCAACAACGTAGCACCAACAACTTGCAAAGTCTCCTTGCTTATAATTTGCATGTTGTCTTTGCGTGAATGGTGATAGTCACCAAAGAAGCCAAGTGCGGGATCATAATGCACAATATCAACCATAGGTATTTTAGCAATCTCATTTACAAAACGATGATCATCGGTAATGCCGCCAACATTTTGCTTTACAAATACATTTGAGTAACCCAAACGAGCAGCGTGATTCCATACTTTTTCAACAATAGAGGGAGCATACTCAAGAGATCCTTCTTCACGATAGAATTTTGCACCTGTTGATCCTACCATATCTAACAGAATACCGTAGTAAGCTGAGTAGTTTGCCTTGTGCTTATGATTGGCCCAGTACTGTGACCCCAAACACCACCAATCAAGTTGTCCCTCCGGTAAAGCATGCCTGCTATTGTCATCATTACGTTCGCCCCAATCTTCACCGTCGAAAAAGATGATATCAACACCAACATCAGGCGATTTTGTTTTTAGAATTCGGGCAATTTCTACCAGAATACCTACTCCACTGGCGCCATCATTAGCACCATCAAATGAGGCATTAGGTTTTTCTTTATCCTTATCTGCAAAGGGGCGAGTG
>DATJHZ010000013.1:0-9509 GCA_035493595.1 Cyclobacteriaceae bacterium
TTCTTCGCCACATTACAAATGCTGACTAAGTATTCATTATCCGCAGTTGGTGTTAATACATCATCGCCTGTATATCCATAAAACAAATCTTCGCGCCCAACAGCATCGATAGCGTTTACATAGTCAGTAGCTACAGCGCCATCTGACTTACTTGTTATCGTAAGAATCTCCTGACCATTCTGAGGAACAATAATAAAATTACTGTTTTGATTCTTAGCATAGGCGCTGATTGACTGAACGAAGTCTCTCATCTCCTCACGGAAATCTAATTTAGGAATGGGTTGCCCATCATCTTTTTTACTACAAGAAGTTAAAAACAACACACATACCAGCACTGGTAATAAAAACCTTGAGTAACTCATTAACTTAAAGATCAATTAAACTCCTAAGATCAGGCGTCCTGGATCTTCAAGCATTTCTTTCACACGCACAAGGAAGCTCACAGACTCACGGCCATCAACAATTCTATGATCATATGAAAGTGCGAGGTACATGATTGGACGAATTACAACTTCACCATTTTTTGCAATTGGTCTTTCAACAATATTATGCATACCTAAAATTGCAGATTGCGGCGGATTAAGAATTGGGGTAGACAACATAGAACCAAACACACCACCATTTGTGATGGAGAATGTTCCTCCTGTCATCTCTTCAATAGAAAGCTTACCATCACGACCCTTGGTTGCCAGACGAACAACTTCGCTCTCAATCTGATCGAATGAAAGAGCTTCTGCATTTCTGATTACTGGTACAACTAAACCGCGTGGCGTTGAAACAGCAATTGAAACATCACAATAATCATGATAAATAATTTCATCGCCATTGATCGATGCGTTCACAGCAGGGAATTCTTTCAACGCTGCACAAACAGCTTTTGTAAAGAATGACATGAATCCAAGACCAACACCATATTTCTCTTTGAATTTGTCTTTATACTTACCACGAAGATCCATGAGTGGTTTCATATCAACCTCGTTAAAGGTTGTAAGCATGGCAGTCTCATTCTTAACAGAAACTAATCGCTTGGCAATTGTTTTACGTAACGAAGTCATTTTTTCGTTGCGTATATTTCTTGAACCACCTTGTGCAATTACTGGAGGTGCTGATGGTGTTGCAGCTTTCTTCTCAGTTGCAGGTGCAGTCTGAGCTTTAGTGGCATCTTCTTTTGTTATTCTTCCACCAACTCCTGAACCTTGAACCTGGTTAGCAGCAATTCCTTTTTCATCAAGAATCTTAGCAGCCGCAGGTGAAGGATGACCTGATGCGTATGTCTTGTCAGTCGATCCATTGCTTGATGAAACTGCTGGTGTTGCAACGGCCTGAGCAGTTTGTGCTCCACCTTCTGCTATTTCAATCTTGCAAATAAGACCACCAATAGGTAATGTGGTTTTTTCCTTGGCAACAATACGAAGGATACCTGTTGCTTCTGCTGGTAATTCGAAAGTTGCTTTATCAGATTCAACTTCAGCAATGATATCATCAGTCTTCACAAAATCACCATCTTTTTTCAGCCATGTTGAAATTGTAACTTCAGTGATCGACTCACCTACTGCAGGAACTTTCATTTCCTTAACACCACCCGTTGCTTTAGGTGCATCAGCAGTAACTGCCACAGGAGTTGGTGCTTTAGCATCAGCTTTTGCTGTTGCGCCTGATGGTTCAATCTCGCAAATGGCTTCACCAATAGGAACAGTTGAACCCTGTGGTTTTAATATTTTTAAAACACCATCGCTTTGTGCCGTTAATTCGAATGTTGCTTTATCAGATTCTAATTCAGCAATAACTTCGTCAAGCTTAACAGTGTCACCGTCTTTCTTGAGCCAGTTTGCAATAGTAACTTCGGAAATAGACTCTCCTACTGTGGGGACTTTAATTTGAATTCCCATTTGATATTTTGTTTAGTTAAATAATTATAACTCAAATGACTGATTAACAATTTTTTCTTGTTCTGCTTTATGAACTTTTGAATATCCCGTAGCAGGAGAAGCACTTGGCTTACGAGAAACAAGTGATAATCCGGCAGCAGGCATCATTCTTAAGATATATGACCAGAAGCCCATGTTTGCTGGTTCTTCCTGAGACCATACAAGCTTAGCATCTTTATACTTCTTAAGTACCGCCTTTACTTGCTTATCAGGGAACGGGTGCAATTGTTCAATACGTACTAACGCAGTATCTTTTGTTTTCTTCTTCGCCTGAGCTTCCAGCAGATCATAATAAATTTTACCTGAGCAAAGCACAACGCGCTTCACATCTTTGGCCACAACTGTTGAATCATCTATAACCTCTGTAAACGATCCTGATGTAAACTCTTTTAGAGGAGACACAACTGCAGGATGACGTAACAACGATTTTGGAGAGAACACAATACAAGGCTTACGGAACGCCCATGTTACCTGACGACGTAGCAAATGGAAAATGTTAGCTGGTGTTGTCGGATATGCAACGATGATGTTATTCTCAGCAGCTAATTGCAAGAAGCGTTCAGGTTTAGCACTAGAGTGTTCAGGACCCTGACCTTCATAACCGTGAGGTAGCAACATAACCAATCCATTCATGCGCTGCCATTTAGATTCAGCACTTGTAATAAACTGATCAATCATAACCTGCGCACCATTTACGAAGTCACCAAACTGCGCTTCCCATAAAACTAAAGCACGAGGTGATGACATGGCATAACCATATTCAAAACCTAGCACACCAAATTCAGATAGCAAGGAGTTGTATATATGGAATTTTGCTTGGTTCTTATCAACATTATTTAAACCACAATAAGGTTCGTTTGTATTCGCATCAAAGAAGTAAGCATGACGGTGAGAGAATGTGCCACGCTTAACATCCTGACCTGACATACGAACAGGAGTCTTATCTAAAAGTAAAGAACCATAGGCAAGCAATTCTGCTTCAGCCCAACCTAAAACTTTATCTTCAAATATGGCAGTCGTTCTATCCTTCAGCAATTTTTCAATTTGCTTAAGCGGCTTAAATCCTTCAGGAATAGTTGTTAATGCTTTTCCTATTTTCTCAACTGCACTTTCTTTTATACTTGTATCAGGAGATTTATCAAAATCTTCTGGCTTCGCGAAATGCATTTGCTCCCACTCTTCTTCAACTTTTTGAGGCTTGTAAGGAAGCGGCTTCTGCTTCACTTCATTTAGTCTGTCTTGAAGTTGATTTCTAAAGCTCTTATCCATTTCATCAGCAAGCGCAGCATCAACATCTGCACGCTCAACTAACTTCTTCACGTAGATCTCACGTGGATTAGGATGCTTTGCAATGATGTTGTAAAGTTTAGGCTGTGTGAACTTAGGCTCATCACTTTCATTGTGACCATGTCTTCTATAGCAGAGCATGTCAATAAAAATATCCTTACCAAATTTTTGTCTATACTCTACAGCAAGATTAGCACAGAACGTTACTGCTTCCGCATCATCACCATTTACGTGAAGAACAGGTGCATCGACAATCTTTGCTATATCAGTACAATAAATACTGGTACGAGCATCATCATAATCTGTAGTAAAACCAACCTGGTTGTTAATAACAAAATGAATCGTTCCACCAGTTGTATAGCCAGGCAATCCTGACATTTGAACAACTTCATAAACTATACCTTGACCGGCAACAGCAGCGTCACCGTGAATAAGTATAGCCATTGCTTTGCTGAGATCTCCACCGAACTCATCATCAATCTGACCGCGTGTATATCCGATAACTAAAGGATCTACCGCTTCAAGGTGAGAAGGATTTGGTGTAAGCTTAACATATATTTTCTTTCCTGATGGAGTGTTGATGTGGCTTGCATATCCTAAATGATATTTCACATCACCATCACCCATTGTTAAATCAGGATTGATATTACCTTCGAACTCAGTGAAGATTTGTTCATAAGTCTTTCCTAGAATATTAGTTAGCACATTAAGTCTTCCTCTATGCGCCATTCCAATAACTACTTCTTTTACATCGAGACCCGCAGCTTTATCTATGATAGTTTTTAAAGCTGGAATTGTGTTCTCACCACCTTCAAGAGAAAATCTTTTTTGTCCTAAAAATTTAGTGTGTAAGAAATTCTCAAATACAACAGCTTCATTAAGCTTTGTAAGAATTCTTTTCTTCTCGTCCTGATTGGGATTATAACTGAAATATTCTTTCTCACATTTCTGAAAAAACCACTGTCTTATCTCATCATTGCGAATAAAGTTGTATTCGAACCCAACCTTGCCTAAGTAAATAATTTTGAGTCGTTCAATGATTTTACGCAATGTTGATTTTGGCATGCCAATCTCAGCAGCCACATCAAACTCTGTATCTAAGTCAGCATCTGTCAAACCAACACTGGTGTGTTCAAAATTGACATGGTGATTGCGTCTTGCCCTTACCGGATTTGTGTCAGATTTTAAATGCCCAAAAGAGCGATATGTAAAAATCAGATTCCGAACCTGAGTCTCTTTAATAGAGAGATTATCAACAAGGCCGGCGCCATTCCCGTTTTCGCCAAATCGCTGAGATGAGAAATCGTACCCTTCGAAAAACTTCTGCCAGGTAATATCGACCGAATTAGGGTCTTTTTTGTAATTTTCATAGAGTTGGTCTACGTAGCCAACATCTGCATTTGATAGGTATGAATATTTATCCATGGTCTTAAAATGAAAGCAAGCAAATGTAGAAAACGTGTTCGTGATTAAAAAATTGAATAACCGCGTATACGAATACTTCTATATTAACACTCCTTTGTAATTCTTTATATCATTGATTGTCAAACCTTAAAATTCCCTTATCTTTGCGGACTTAAAATTTTGGACGAGATCCATATAATTAAACAAAACAAGTAAATGGCTGTTAAAATCAGATTGGCCCGCAGAGGCCGCAAGAAACTGGCGATGTACGATGTAGTCGTAGCTGACGCCAGAGCACCACGTGATGGTCGCTTTATTGAGAAGCTTGGTACGTACAATCCGTTGACTGTACCTGCTTCAATTGAACTGAATGACGAAAAAGCATTTCAGTGGTTAATGAACGGTGCACAACCAACAGACACCGTAAAAGCAATGTTATCTTTCAGAGGCATCATGCTAAGAAAACACCTCCAGATTGGAGTTGTGAAAGGTGCTATTACACAAGAGCAAGCCGATGCTAAATTAGCTGAATGGCTAACCAGCAAAGAGGCTAAGAATTCAGCTAAGAAAGACACTTTAGCTAAATCTAAAGCTGATGCTGCTCGTGCTCGTAAAGAAGCTGAAACTAAAGTTAAAGAAGCGCGTGCCGAAGCCATTCGCAAGAAGGCTCAGGTTGCTGCAGAACAACAAGCTGCTGCCGCTCCAAGTGAAGCTCCAGCTGCTGAAGCAGCCGAAGAAGCACAAGCTTAATTTTGATTTTGATTTTACTCAAATGCCAGCGTGAACTTCACGTTGGCATTTTTATTTAATATTGACAGGTAATAGAAGCTTATGAATTTAGATTCTCACTTCAAAATAGGACTGATTATGAAGCCCCATGGGCTGAAAGGAGAGGTGACTATTACCCTGGATGACGACTTTGTAAACGACATTACAGAACTCGAATCTGTTTTTATACTCGAAAAGAATAACAGTCTGATTCCTTTCTTCATAGAAGCTGTATCTGTAAACGGGTCAAAAGCTTTTATCAAGTTTGAAGATATCGATACACCGGAGGATGCCTTAAAAATCTCAAAGAAAGCAATCTATTTACCCAAATCATTGAGGCCAAAAGCAGGAAAAGGGCAGTTTTATGATGATGAAATAAAAGGATTTGAGGTTACTGACGAAACAGCCGGAGTTCTTGGCCCTGTTACTGACGTTTTTCAAACCGGAGCCAACAGACTGCTTGTTGTTGATTTTAAAGGTAAAGAAATCCTTATCCCAACAAATGGACCTTTGATTTCCAGCATCAACAAAAGCAAACAAAAGATTATCGTAAATCTTCCGGATGGTTTTCTGGATATTTGAGTATGCATATTGATATCATTACCTGTCTGCCTAAACTGCTTGAAAGCCCTTTTTCTGACTCTATATTAAAGAGAGCTCAAACCAAGGGCTTAGTTAGCGTGGATATTATTGATTTGCGGAGCTATTCAACAGATAAACATAAATCTGTTGACGATTATGCTTATGGAGGCGGAGCAGGAATGGTGATGATGATCGAGCCTATAGACAGATGTATCACAGAACTCAAGTCGAAAAGACAGTATGACGAAGTAATCTATATGAGTCCAGATGGAATTCTGCTAAACCAATCCTTGGCTAACGAACTGAGCCTGAAGCAAAACCTCATAATTCTTTGTGGTCATTATAAAGGGGTAGATGAAAGAGTAAGACAACATCTGATTACCCGGGAGATAAGCATTGGTAATTATGTTTTGTCAGGCGGAGAGCTGGCAGCTGCCGTTGTGGCAGACTCCGTTATTCGCCTTATTCCTGGGGTTCTGACTGATGAAACATCTGCCCTTAGCGATTCCTTCCAGGACAACCTGATTGCACCTCCAGTTTTCACCCGACCTGCGGATTATAAGGGTTGGAAAGTGCCAGACGTACTACTTTCAGGCCATCAGGCTAAAATCGAGCAATGGAGATATGAAAATGCCCTCGAAAGAACCAAAAACAGAAGGCCAGAGCTCCTTGATGGAAACTAGTATCACTCGATCTTCTAAAGGCCAGACAATCAATTTTATCAGTATTTTACCAAACATGCATTGTCAACTAAAAATGGTTTTCTATATTTGCAGTCCATTTTAAAAAATAAGCGCAATGGCTGATTTAATAAAACTAGTAGAAAAGGAGTTCGCTCAAGTACGCGAATCCATACCTAGCTTCAAAGCCGGTGATACTATCAATGTTCACGTAAAAATAAAGGAAGGTAATAAAGAACGCGTTCAGCAATTCCAAGGCGTTGTAATCCAGCGCAGAGGTACAGGTTCAAATGGTGAGACTTTCACTGTTAGAAAAGTATCAAATGGTGTTGGTGTTGAGCGTATTTTCCCAATTGTTTCTCCAAGCATCGAGAAGATTGAAGTTACCAAGTTAGGTAAAGTGAGAAGAGCAAAACTATATTATATGAAAGGCAGACAAGGAAAGGCTGCTCGTATCAAAGAAAAGATCTAGTTTTAAAATACTATATATTACGAAGAGGTTGTCTTACAAGACAGCCTCTTTTGTTTTATGGTGATTGTGAGGGCTCATCCCTTCAGCAGTAATAGTATCAAAAAGTGAGCTTTTTTCACACCAGAAACTGATCTCAGAAGGTGACAGCCATGCTCTGATTAGCATACTTTTAAATAATTAATAACTTTGCTGTCCCTATAAACAGCTTAAGTTTATTATTTATACATGCTGATGCTGGGAATGCATCAGTTATTTTTTATTTAAATTATTAAATATGCCTTGGTTTAAAAGGACGGATAAAGGGATTTTAACTCCAACAGAATCAAAACGTGAAGTACCCGATGGATTGTGGTTCAAATCTCCCGCAGGAAAAATAGTACATACACGTGAGCTCAAAAACAATGCTTATGTTGTTCCTGAAGAAGATTTCCATGTACGTATTGGCTCTGCTGAATACTTTGAAGTTTTGTTTGATAATAACGAATTCACGGAATTAGATCCTAATATGGAATCTGCAGACCCGTTGAAATTTAAAGACACCAAGCCATATCCAAAACGCATAAAAGAATCACAAGAAAAAACTGACTTAAAAGATGCTGTGCGGAGTGCGTATGGTAAAATCAATGGTCTTGATATAGTTATTTCCTGCATGGACTTCAGTTTTATTGGAGGCTCTATGGGCTCTGTTGTTGGAGAGAAGATTGCCAGAGCGATGGATCACAGTATCAAGACGAAGAAGCCTTTTCTAATGATTTCCAGATCAGGTGGCGCACGTATGATGGAAGCTGGTCTTTCACTTATGCAGATGGCCAAGACTTCAGCCAAAATCGCGCAAATGGATGAGCTGAAGATTCCTTACATTTCTTTGTTGACAGATCCAACTACAGGTGGAGTTACTGCTTCGTACGCGATGCTTGGTGATTTTAATATAGCTGAGCCAGGCTCTCTTATCGGATTTGCTGGTCCTCGTGTAATTCGTGAAACCATTGGCAAAGATTTACCAAAGGGTTTTCAAAGCGCAGAGTTTGTTCTTGATCATGGTTTCCTGGATTTCATCGTTGATCGTAGAAATCTAAAAAGCAGATTAAGCACTTTACTTAAGATGCTACAGAGCTGAATCTTGCCGCTATTTAGCAAGGATTATTTCCTATACCCCTTAACTGTATCGATAAAACATTTCACTTTATCAACTTCGGTATCTGGATAAAGTCCGTGACCAAGGTTGGCTATGTGATATGCTCCTTCGAAAGATTTTAACATCTTTTTCGTTTCACGTTTTACATCATCGAGAGATCCATATAGAGCACACGGATCAAGATTACCTTGAAGAACTTTGTCAGGCATTAATCTTCTTGATTCTTCGATACCCATATTCCAGTCCAGACCAACAACATTGCAATCAATTGAATTCAAATTGGTTCGAGAGAAAAAAGCTCCTTTTGCAAAAACAGTTTTAGGCACTTCATGAATAGCCTCACAAATTCTAGAGATATATTTCAATGAGAATTCATCATACTGTTCAGGACTCAGTATACCTGCCCAAGAATCAAAAATCTGAATGATGTCAACCCCAGCAGCAATCTGACCTCTTAGGTAATTAATAGTACTCTGTGTTATTAATTCTAATAATTGATGAGCGAATGCTGGCTCAGTATAGAGTACCTTTTTCGCCTGGCTGAAAGTCTTGCTACCTTTTCCTTCAATCATGTAAGAAAATATAGTCCAGGGTGCACCTGCAAAACCAATGAGAGGTACACGTCCATTTAATTCCTTCTTTGTTAAACGAATAGCTTCCAGAACATAGTTTAGTTCTTCGGCTTGTGTTATATGAATTGAAGAAATATCTGAAACTGATGTTATTCTTTTTGGAAAGACCGGGCCTCTGTTCTCTTCCATTTCATAGTTCAATCCCATTGCCTCTGGTATCACTAAAATATCCGAAAAGATAATAGCAGCATCTACTCCAAGAATATCAACAGGTTGGATAGTTACCTCCGTTGCAAGTTCGGGTGTCTTGACCAGTGTCTTAAAATCTTTTGCTATTTCCCGAACTCTTCTATACTCCGGCAGTATTCTTCCGGCCTGACGCATGAGCCAAACAGGAGTTTTCTCGTTCTGTTCTTTCCTTGCCGTTTTTAGAAGAAGATCGTTTTTCAAAGACATGTACGAGGAGATTAAATTTTAGAATGATTAAGCTAAAGATAGCCTAGAGAGTCCGTTTGAACTTAAAAATTCAGACACTTATAAAAAAAAAGCCTTCCATTGATTAGATGGAAGGCTATGATAAAAAAAGGCAACGACTTACTCTCCCACATATTACTGCAGTACCATCAGCGCTGGTGGGCTTAACTTCTCTGTTCGGAATGGGAAGAGGTGATCCCCACCGCC
>DATJHZ010000014.1:0-3008 GCA_035493595.1 Cyclobacteriaceae bacterium
TCAGACCATTGGGTAATGTATTTTATATACTTCCACCCTACATCATTACAGATGAGCAACTTGATTTCATCTACAATACGATAGAAGAATTTCTGACTACGGTAACGGCTGAATTGTAAGTGTTTTCTGATAGATGGAGAAGAGAAGCAACTTACCATCTTCTGTAACCCGCGGAATTACTGCATAACTTTCTACCGGAGGAGTTGTCAGCAGGTTGCCCTGTCCGTCATACACAAAGGATAAATCTTGCCTTGTATCTGTAGCTGTTATAAAAATTCTGCCAGCACCAAAATCAGAGTACTCAATCGAAACAGGATCTTGTCCAATAAAATCATTAACAATTAAATCTTTCCCAGAGTCATCCATGAGGGTTAACTGTTTGGCTTCTTGCCTTAAAATTAAATATGATTTTTCGTTGCTTTCTTTTATCAGACTAAATTGTGCCGTAGGACTTGCTTTAAGCAGTGTTTCCCTACTTTGAACTTCACCTTCAAGGTTGAACTTGATTCGAATACCATCACGAGATACAACTGTAAAATAAGTAGAGCTGGCATCTTTGCCATTTTCTAAAAAGTAATCGCCTGCCAACTTCGCATTTAAATTCAACGGAAATTTCTTTAACGATTCTCCTTTACGATTTTGCATGTATACTTTACCATCCTTGCTTATAGCTAAAATATAATCCTTCCCTCTGATTCGATGATGCTGTGGCGCGGCCATAAACTCTTCACCTATATTTTTAGGGTTCCATCCTTCCAGCACTTTACCTTCTTTGTCATACATCCATAGCTTGCCAGATTTGGTAGCCACTAAAAATCTGTATTTATGACTGTGATCATAGTCAATTACACTTGCATACTCAATCTCACCTGATGAAATGCTTATCGGAAAAGGCTCTACAGAATTGCCCAACCGATCTACAATGTAAATTTTATTATGAGTAGCAAAGTAGTATTGAAGCTTACCATTTTTATAAAAATCAATCTGCTCGATATTTCCCTTAATCATTCCATCTAACTGGATTTTCCAAAGCATCTTACCTTCAAGCGAAATCAAGCTCAAGTTTTTAGATGAATCTAAAACCAAAGCTTCATCTCTTCTATCAACGTGACTTTTAAATACTGTTATCTTGCTAATGTCGTTATCAATAGAAGCAATAACCTTACGATTGGTATCAAGGTGCTTGGGCTCATTTCCCTTCCGGTGGTATGCCCATGAAATGTTTGTATAGAAACTTTCACTCAAGTGACTAAACTGCAAAGCTCCCATTCCTAATGAATGGAGAAGCTGTTTATTATGCTGAATGAAATCCTTCCATTTTGGATTTAAAGATCCGGAAAGAACATTCCAGATTCTTGGCGTGTTGATATAGAGACTAACGTTAGATTCAAGAAGAGTCGATTCCAGGTACTTATTCTGACTTACGGATTTTCCCCAGGTTTCTTCTTCATCAATATCATTAAGGAATTTCTTTAACTCTTCCAGATCATCACCTAAAATAATTGTGTTTCCAAGTGAAGTATAATACGTTCTATCAAACCCTGAGACCAAAGGCCAGAACATCTTTTCAGAAAAGCGAAATAAGGGCAATTCTCTTATCTCATAATCAGAAAACCGTTCAAAGAAAATTGTATCGATGCTAAGCTTAGATGAAAGAGCATTCAACTGATTCATCCACACTTCTGGATTAGCAGTTTCCAGCAGCATTACTTTGGATATCTCTTTACCTTTTGATTCGACAAAGCATACACCCAACTCTCCTTTTATATTATCAAAAAGCTGATCTATGTTTACATTTAATGTTTTTGAGATCTGAGTTAATGTATCATTATAATGATTGCGTTTCTCAAAGGCCATCAGATTCTTCTTAAAAGACGACCCTTGGCTTACACCATAACTAGCAAGCATTACAGTTCGATTAGAAATAATTTTCTTCGTACTAAACGGGACAGGATTTTGATTAGAAAATATAGAAAGAGCGTAAGCTGAATTATAACTGCTATCAGAACTAAATCCATTGAGCACAAAAGAATTATCATTAGTCTTAATATCAACTATTGCCGACTTGCCAAAGGATTGGATAAACGCAGGAGGAACTACATCAGCAAATGTTTTAAACCATTCAGTGAAGTTTTTCAGATTAATATAAAGATTACCTGCATCCTTATTAGCTCGCGGCAACTGGTAAATCTCTGCAACTCTTTTTTTGAAATTTAATTCATTACCTGACTCATACGTTCTTATTACATCCTCAATAAGAAATGGGGTAAAACTTCCTACCCATACATCTCCAACAAAAAACCAGGAAAAAGAAAGCTGACCAAATAAAGCTTCTTGAATTATAACTGAATTAAACTCATACGAAGAGATTTTGACTCCCTTTTGTTTCTTCCACTGCTCTAGTATTGTATTAAAGGCTTTGGGATCGATATGTGCATAATAGACAAAGTCAAAATCATCTTTCTTGATAACATGTAATGAAACAAGATCAAAATGAGAAGCTGTTAAAAACTTCACTACACTCTGAAGCGAATCAGATTTCTTGGAATAAAAAGAAGTGGCTTGAATAATATCTCCGATCTCAGACTGATTTAGTGAGTCGTTGCATGTTTGACAGGTGCCTGCCTCATAAACAACGACTGACGATTCAGGCACCAGGCTCCACGCATCGACTGGTTTTGTTTTGAGAACCTTTTCATACAAGAAATAGCCACCGACACATATTAAAATAAAGAGAAGAGTTAGAATCAACGGAAGCTTTTTCACCTTCTGCAGTAATTTAAGTTTAAAAGGATGAAGATACTGGTGTTCATGATAAATGCCAATAGTAGATTTTGTGTGGCATTAAGTGTAGGAAAGTATAAAACAAAAAAAGCCTTCCATTGATTAGATGGAAGGCTATGATAAAAAAAGGCAACGACTTACTCTCCCACATATTACTGCAGTACCATCAGCGCTGGTGGGCTTAACTTCTCTGTTCGGAATGGGAAGAGGTGATCCCCACCGCC
>DATJHZ010000015.1:0-3164 GCA_035493595.1 Cyclobacteriaceae bacterium
GTATTAAGATCATTAAAACATGACGCTGTAACAAGTCCTGTGAGGACGATGGCCAGCATTGATATTTTATATCGAATCATATTGATAGTGTCTATAGTTATTAAAATTGACAATTCACATTAAGGAAGAATGATCTTGTACGTGGAAAGAAATTATTATCAATTCCATTTGAAATCTCTGGATCAATGCCGCTGTACTTCGTAATGACAAAGGCATTTTGTACACCTGCTCCTATTCTGATATTAAGTCTGTCAGCATAAACATTTTTGAAAGTATAGCCCATGTTTATGTTATCCATTCTAAAAAAAGCAGCATTCTCGATGTAATAATCTGAAAAGCGTGTATTGCTGGCCGTCGTAAATTTAGTTTTGTCAGCCAGTTTACTCATGTTGCTCAGAATACCAACATTGTAAATTGATGAGTAAGTACTGCTGGCAGCAACGTTATTATACACATAGTTTCCAAAGCTTGCACGACCTGAGAAAGCGAAATCAAAACTCTTATAGGTTAATCTTGAGTTGATCCCCATGTAAACAGTAGGATCTGGCTTCTTGTAGATGTAGAGATCACTCACGTTAACCACACCATCGTTATTACGATCAACATAAACATCTTCTACCGGTTTGCCATCAGCACTGTATACTTGTTGATAGGCATAGAATGATGATCTTGGATAGCCAACCTTCTGAGCCTGAATTGTACCTGCTGTTGTGTTTCCAACATTACCCAATGGCAAATAGAATTTAGGATCGTTGTTGAGTGTTAATTTTTTTACTTCGTTTCTGTTATAGGTCACGTTATAACCAACGGTCCACTGCATATTATCAGTAGAAATTATATCTGTGCTGATGTTTAATTCAATACCTCTGTTGGTGATGTTACCAATGTTACTGATTACACTTGAACCAAAATTAGATACGGCTGCCGGTGGCACATACGAAATGAGGTCGTATGATTTGCGATCATATACGTCCAATGAAGCTGTAATTTTATTCTGCATGAAACCGAAGTCAAGACCTATGTTATAGGTTTTGGTTGTCTCCCATTTTATTTTTTCGTTGTAAGCATCAGGACGTAATGTTGGATAGTATTTATTTCCAAACATGTATTGCGCTTGCGGATCGCTTATCGTGTAGGTTGCGATGTAGGGATAATCATTATCCGTAATATCCTGTTGGCCTGTTACACCATAGCTTGCTCTAAGTTTCAGATCAGAAATGAAGTTGACATTTTTCAGGAATTCTTCTTGTTTGATTTTCCAACCCAAGCCTACTGCAGGGAAAATTCCGAATCTGTTATTTGAACTGAATCGCGAAGTAGCATCATCACGCACAGTTGCTGTAAGAAGATATTTATCCTTGAATGAATAATTCAACCTTCCGAAAAGTGATACCAGATAATATTCTGATTTATAAACGTTCACCAGTGACGCTTTACCTTCACCCTTAGCATTCATGGTTGAGTCGCCACCTTCTTTATAAAAGTGTGACCATGAATAACCACCCACTACTTCTAATTTGCTACTCGCTGAGATCTCCTTATTATATGTGAGGTAAAAATCAAGAAGCTGATTTTTTGCTTTAGAAGAATATGGATTAAATCTGCCACCGCCAGATGTTGTAGTCCACTGTGTGCCATCGGGTACGTTGTTATGACCTTTCGTATCCGTATAATCATAACCAAGATTCAACGTGGCTTTTAATTGCTTTACGAGAGGCAATGCGTAATCAAGTTTAATGTTACCAATGCTTCGTTGTACAATAGATGTATTGTCTGTAAGATTAAGTTTGGCTACCGGGTTAGCAGGTGCCAACGCATTTGCATTGCCGTTGCCATCAACCCAGCTGTAATATCCTCTGAAGGCAGTGTTACCATCGCGCACCGGTTTTGTAGGATCGAAACGAATGGCATCACCAATGGCACTCTGATCAGCAAAATTATTGTGGTTATACAAGCCTTTTACATTGATACTTACTTTCAGCTTATCGTGGAATAGACTTGGATCAAGACCGATGGAAGCTGTTGTGCGCTGGAAGTTGTAAGTTTTAAGAATACCATCAGTGTTGTTATAGCCAACAGATACTCGGTACGGAGTTTTCAATGCTGTACCGGTAACACTTAAGTTATGATCTTGTCCAACAGCAACTTTATGATAAATTTCTTTCTGCCAATCTGTGTTGGCATTACCTAACAGTGCCAATGCATTTGGATTATTAGCGTATTGTTGATTTACCAAAGCACGAAACTCATTACCGCTATACACATCAACCTTGCGAGGAGCTGTATATCCTGTGGCTGTAGCTGAATAATTAATTTTGAAACCTTTACCGCCCCGTTTAGTAGTAATGATGATTACACCATTCGATGCTCTTAGCCCATAGATAGCCGTTGCAGAGGCATCTTTCAACACGGTAAATGTTTCGATATCATTTGGGTTGATGGTTGCTAAAATATTTGGAGAACCACCCAGGTTATTGTTGCTAATGGGTACACCATCAATAACAATAAGCGGATCGTTACTCGCACTCAATGAAGAACCTCCGCGTATCCGGATAGTTGATGCATTACCAGGTGCACCACCGTTGGTTGTAATGTTAACACCGGCAGCTTTACCCATAAGTAACTCTTGCGGCGATCCAACAACACCTTTATTGAATACTTTTGAATCGATGACGGCCAATGCGCCGGTGGCATCAGTTTTCTTTACTGATCCATAACCGATAACAACTACTTCATTCAACGTTGCAATGTCGGGCAAGAGGGCAACTGCAATTGAGCTTTGGTTTCCAACTGTAATTTCCTGCGGGGCATATCCAACAAATGAAATCACCAAAACAGCGTTCTCTTTAACCTGAATGCTGAAGTTACCTTCGGCATCTGTGGCTGTTCCATTTACCGTTCCTTTCTCGAGAACATTTACACCGGGCAGGACTGTGCCATCGTCGGCTCCCGTTACTTTTCCTGTTACTGTTCGGCTTTGCGCCCAGGCTTGGCCGGCCAGGAAGCAGAGCAGAATCATCATGCATCGGCCTGAAATCCAATAGAGTTTTGTCATACTAGGTTTGGGTTAATTAGTAAAATTCTTTGCTTACGTTTTTCAGTGAAGAGGGCATATCAAACGTTTGCGTGATATGACAAAGGAAGTGTCTGGCAAGTCCTTACTT
>DATJHZ010000016.1:0-14223 GCA_035493595.1 Cyclobacteriaceae bacterium
CCGACCGATTCCTTCTCTACCGAGAAGAGTCTAGTGGTATTACCTGAAAGCAAGCAACCAACAAGCTGGAAATTAATTGAACACGAAAACGATCTGGTAGTAGCAACACCAGCAGTTCATGCTACCGTCTCTTTACTTACAGGAGAAGTAAGTTTTACTGATACAGTTGGAAACCCAATCCTTCAGGAAAAACAAGGTGGTGGAAAATCTTTTGAAAACACCACTGTCGAGAATCTCTCCTGTTACCACGTTCGCCAGGTATTTGAATCACCTGATGATGAAGCATTCTATGGATTAGGAGGTCATCAAAATGGCCAGATGAATTATAAGGGCCAGGATGTTGAGTTAGCACAACATAACATAGTAGACGTTATTCCATTTTTATACTCAAGCAAAAATTACGGTATCCTATGGGATAATTATTCCATCAGCAAATTTGGTGATCCACGCGATTACCTGCCGTTGAGTTCATTAAAACTTTTTACAGCCGATGGTAAAGAAGGAGGCTTGACAGCCAGCTATTATGTAGGCGAAAAAGTAATTAAAAGTACTGTTGAAAATAAAATTGACTACGAATTTCTTGAAACACCTCAGGTTGATAGTTTTCCAAAAGATGTTTCCAGAAATGGAAAAGTAGTTTGGGAAGGATCATTCTCTTCAGAAGCAGAAGGACAACATAAATTTTTGATTTATGCTTCAAGTTATTTTAAAGTATGGGTTGATGATAAACTCATCATGGATAAATGGCGTCAGAACTGGAATCCCTGGTCGAATAAATTTGGTTTAGAAGTAAAGAAAGGAGAGAAGCATAAACTTAAAATTGAATGGATTCCTGATGGTGGATATCTTGCTGTAAAACATCTTGATCCCATACCAGCAATAGAACAAAATCAACTTTCACTTTCTTCAGAAGTAGCAAGCCAGATAGACTACTACTTTGTTAAGGGTAATAATGCTGATGATGTTATTAAAGGCTACAGACAACTTACAGGCAAAGCTCCCATTGTACCCAAGTGGGCCATGGGTTTCTGGCAAAGTCGTGAACGTTATAAAAGTCAGAAAGAGATTATTGACATCGTTAAAGAATATAGAAAAAGAAATATTCCCCTCGATAACATTGTTCTTGACTGGCAGTATTGGGAAGATCCTAAATGGGGTTCACATGATTTTGATGTGACGAGATTCCCGAATCCACAAGGCATGATCAATGAGCTTCACAATGATCTTCATGCTAACCTCATGATTTCAGTATGGCCTAAGTTCAATAAAGGTACAGCCAACTATGATGAGATGAATAAGAATGGATTTCTATTCACTCGCAACATCGAGAAGAAACGCAAAGACTGGGTAGGTGTTGGTTATGAGAATACTTTTTATAATCCTTTTAAAGAGGCAGCAGGTAAATTATTCTGGAAACAGATAGATGAAAAGCTTAACAAGATTGGTGTAGATGCCTGGTGGCTTGATGCAACGGAGCCCGATATGCATTCGAATCTTTCCATAGAAGAAAGAAAATTAAATATGAGCCCAACAGGCATGGGGCCAGGAGCAAAATATTTCAATGCTTACTCGTTATTGAATTCCAAGAGTGTTTATGAAGGCCAGCGCAAATCAAGTCCGGATAAGAGAGTATTTATTCTCACACGCTCTGCCTTTGCAGGTCAGCAACGTTATGGCGCAGCAACATGGAGTGGAGACATCGTTTCACGCTGGAGTGATTTTAAAGATCAGATTGCTACCGGTATAAACTTCTCTTTGTCAGGCATACCATACTGGACAATGGATATCGGAGGCTTTGCTGTAGAGCATCGCTATGAACATGCCGAAGGAGAAACATTAAACGAATGGCGCGAGTTGAATGCACGTTGGTTTCAATATGGAGCGTTCTGTCCATTGTTCCGTTCACATGGTCAATATCCATTCCGTGAGATCTTTAACATTTCTCCTGCAGGACATGAAGTTTATAATAGCATGGTGTACTATGATAAGCTTCGCTATCGCCTGATGCCTTATATCTATTCACAGGCAGGTGCAGGTTATTTTAATGACAACACGATCATGCGTGGCTTGGTGATGGACTTCAATGATGATCCTAAGGCTCGCAACATCGCAGATCAATTTATGTTCGGCCCAAGCCTGTTGATTAATCCTGTTTACGAATTCAAGGCACGTACACGTGAAGTTTACCTTCCTGCTACGTGTGGCTGGTATGATTTCTATACAGGTAAATATTATAATGGTGGTCAGACATTGCAAGCAGAAGCACCACTGGATAGAATTCCTGTCTTTGTAAAAGAAGGTTCAATTATACCTGCTGGTCCAGAAATTCAATACAGCACACAGAAAGTTGCTGACCCCATCACACTGTATGTGTTCGCAGGTAAGAATGCTCACTTTGAACTCTATGAAGACGAGAATGTGAATTACAACTATGAAAAAGATCAGTATACAACCATAGCATTTGACTATGACGAAGCAACAAAAACACTTTCGATAGGCAAACGCAAAGGTTCTTATAACGGCATGTTGGAGACGAGAAGTTTCCAGATTGTTTTGGTTAATAATAATCATCCGGTTGGTGTGGGTATAACTACTCACCCCGATCAGGTGGTTCAATATGACGGACAGGCACAATCAATAAAAATGAATTAACTGATGAATTCATATTCCGCGAGGAATTGGAGATAAACAACTTAACTAAACTCTAACTAAATAAATTATGATGAAAAGGTTTTACAGAAGCTTATGTTGCGCTTCCGTATTTATTTTTCTGCTGGGTTTGACTCATGCGCAGGCACAGAGTCAAATCGTCACAGGAAAGATTACGGATGTTTCAGGTAATCCGGTTCCAGGTGCAAATATTCTTATAAAGGGAAGTACGACGGGAACATCAGCGGATGCAAGTGGTTCTTATAAAATTGAAGCTACGGCGTCTGACGTATTAATTATTTCTTTTATAGGATACAAATCAAAAGAAATACCTGTGGGAACACAATCTGTGATTGACGTTACAATGGAAGATGATATCTCAACACTTCAGGAAGTTGTAGTGGTTGGATATGGTGTTCAAAAGAAAGCGTTGAATACAGGTGCCAACTTGCAAGTGAGCGGTGAAAGTTTGCAGCATCTTAGCACAACCAATGCGTTGCAAGCTTTACAAGGTCAGGCACCAGGTGTTCAGATTACTTCTACATCAGGTCAGCCAGGTGAAGCTTTAAAAGTTATTATACGTGGGGTAGGTACTATTGGTGGTAGCGGACCTCTATATGTTGTTGATGGTGTTTTAACAAGTGATATCACCTATTTAAATTCAGCGGACATTCAGTCTATTGACGTATTAAAAGACGCAGCTTCTGCTGCTATATATGGTTCTCAAGCCTCTAATGGTGTTGTTATGATCACAACCAAGAAAGGTAAGCCAGGATCGCATGCTCAGATCACGTTTGATTCTTATTACGGTGTTCAGAATGTTGCCAGAAAGATACCAATGCTAAACGCTAAGGAATACGCAACCATGCTTAACGAAGCAGCTGTTAACTCTGGTGGATCACCATATTATACTAACGCACAAATTGACGCGATGGGTAAAGGCACAAACTGGCTGGATAAAATGTTTGCTAAAAATGTACCTACAAGAAACTATTCACTTGGAGCTACTGGCGGAAATGAAACTTCTGTTTATTCAACAGGATTATCGTACGTCTCTCAGGGAGGAATTGTAGGTGGTGAAAAGCTATCGAACTATGATCGTTATAATTTTCGTTTTAATTCTGAGCATAAGTTGTACAAAGATCGCGTAATTATAGGACAGAATTTAACGTTTGCCTATACGGATAAAAATGGTATTGCTGTTGGTGGAAATTATAATAATGCGTTAAGAGGAGCTTTTCAGGCAACGCCACTATTGGTGGATAGTCAGACGGATACTGTAGGTTTATTCAATCAGGCGAATCCATATCGCGCTATGGTATATAACAGCATGAATAAGTCTAATTCTCAAAAAATGTTGGGCAATGCTTATATTCAAGTTGAGCCAATCAAGAACCTGACTTATAGGTCGAGCATTGGTATTGATTATAATGCAGGCGATGCTAACTCATACTCACCCATTTATGCATTGTCAGTCTATTCTTACAATCGTGTAAGCAAGGCGAGTCAGAGCATGTTCAAAAATAAAACTATCATTTTTGATAATTTGTTGAGCTATGGTTTTAATAAAGGCGATCATCGTTTTGATATCATGGCGGGTACCTCTATGTATAAGTATGATGGCGTTTCCATGTATGGCAATAATGCTAATACTATTTTTAGCGATCTTAATCATGCTTACCTGTCAAATACAACCAATAAGGATGGTGCCAGAATTTCACTCAGTGGTGGACCTGACAGCCCTAACAGAAGGATGTCATATTTTGGTCGTTTAAATTATAACTTCAAAGAGACCTTCCTGGTGAATGCCACTTTCCGAGCTGATGGTTCTTCGCGCTTTGCACCTGGTCATCAGTGGGGTTATTTCCCATCTGTGTCTGCAGGTTGGATAATGACAAACTCCGCATTTTTATCGTCAACGCAAGGCTGGCTTAGCTTCTTCAAGCTAAGAGCCAGCTGGGGTCAGGTGGGTAATCAAAATGCAAGTGACTACAATTACCTCGCACTTATACAATCAGCAACTACAAATTACTCATTTGGTCCGACGGAAGGAACCTCTGGCTTAGTTCCTGGAGCTTATAATTACAATATATCAAACCCTAAACTTAAATGGGAAACTTCTGAGCAAAGCAACATAGGTTTCGATGCCAGATTATTCAGTGGAAAAGTAACGGCTAATCTTGATCTATATAATAAAACTTCAAAGGACTGGTTAATTCAGGTACCTGTATTAGCAACAGCTGGTGCACAATCACCCTACATTAATGGTGGTAACGTAGTTAACAAAGGAATTGAACTGGCACTTGCCTATAATAATTCCATTGGCGATTTAAATTACAAGATTGGTGTTAACGGAGCATACAATAAAAACAAGGTAACTGATATCCCTACGTCTGATCAGATTATCCACCCAGCTTACAGCTCCAACCAATTGTTTAATAACGCACCTGAGTTTTACAGAGCTCAAACAGGTTACCCGATCGGATATTTCTGGGGTTTGAAAACCAATGGAATTTTTCAAACAGAACAGGATGTGTTAAACTATAAGTATAGCGATGGAACGTTAATTCAGCCTAACGCAAAACCTGGTGATGTTCGTTATGTAGACAGAGATGGTACAGGCGGAATTACTTCAGCTGATAAAACTATGATCGGTAATCCTAATCCGAAAATGACTTTTGGTTTTACAGTATCGGCCGATTATAAAGGATTTGACTTTTCTATGTTAGCCAACGGCGTAACAGGCAATAGTCTTGTTCAATCTTACCGTGATCAGTCAAGTCAGTATGGCAATTACACAACGGCTATCTTAAAACGCTGGCATGGAGAGGGTACTTCTAACTCAATGCCACGTGTAACAGAAGACAATAAGAACTGGTCTGAGTTTTCTGATTTATACATTCATAAAGGCGATTTTCTGAGAATCAGCAACGTAACGATAGGATACGATTTTGCAAAGCTGTATAAAAACAAGTTTGTAAGTCAGTTCAGACTTTATGCTTCAGCATTGAACTTATACACCTTTACAAAATATAACGGAATGGACCCTGAAATCGGATATAGCCCGGATTCATTTGCGTCAGGTGTTGATTTGGGTTATTACCCACGACCAAGAACATATATGGTTGGTCTGAATGTTAAATTTTAAAAGAAATTGAGGTATGAAAAAATTAAAGATATATATCCTTACCGTTGGTTTATTCGGGCTGGGTGCTTGTAATGATAGCTTCCTTAATACAACGCCGATAACCAAGGTTACTGAAGATAATTTTTACAGAACACCTGCTGATGGTTTTACAGCACTTGTTGGATGCTACGATGGTATGCAACAAGTAACGTACACGCCTATTTTTAATGATGTTCTTTCAGATGATGCTTTCGGAGGCACAGGAAAAAGTGATGCTCACGATTACATGATGATGGACGAGTTCGATAAGAGTAAAGCGCCAACGATACAAAATTTATACCTGGATAACTGGACCAAGTATTATGCCGGTGTATACAGATGTAACGTTTTGCTTCAAAAATTAGATCAGATTGATTGGGGAACTACTCCAGATCTAAAAACTACGTATGAAGCTGAAACACGTTTTATTCGTGCCTATCTTTATTTTGACATGGTAAGAACATGGGGAAATATTCCGTTGCTTACAGAACCATCCAATGATAATCCTCCACAAGCTGATCCAGCCGATGTTTTCAAGGTCATAGCAGAAGATTTGAAATTTGCTTCTGAAAATTTAGCGAGTGTAACGTATGCAGCCCAGCCTGTATCGACACATGGCCGTGTAACAAAATGGGCAGCTGAATCATTACTGGCACGTGTTTATCTGTTTTATACTGGTTACTACAATCAAACTGATTTGGTGGGAGTAGTTACAAAAAGTGATGCATTAGCTAAACTGGAAGATGTAATTGCAAACAGCGGACATGCATTGGTTGATACGTTTGCCAATCTTTGGCCAGCTGCTTCTCTAGCGAGATATGCTGGTGAAGATAATAAGGAAACTGTTTTTGCAATAAAATATACGTACACAAGTGACTACAATGGCAACCATGACAGTTTTGAAGCGATGTACATGATTGGTATGCGTGGATTAAATAATTATCCCTATGGAAAAGGTTGGGGAGCGGCCACAGTTAATCCCAGATTATGGAATGCATACGATGATGATGATACCCGTAAAGTGGCATCTATTATTTCTATCGTCGATGAGAATCTTAATATGTCGGCTTCAGGTGGGATAGATGATTCTCGTGAGTACACAGGTTATTATATTAAAAAATACTCACCCATGGTCGATAAAAATGGTAAGAGTCTAGCTGAGTTAGCGGGTGGTACTCAAGCTCAGCTTGATCAATATCAGGATTATGTATCCATACGATACGCAGATGTTCTTTTGATGGCTGCAGAATTAGGTAGCCCAAATGCTCAAAGTTATTTTGACCAGGTACGTCAACGAGCATTTAAGAGTAATTTCTCAGCACTTCCTGTTTCTCAAAGTAATATTATGGCCGAGCGTCGTTTGGAATTTGCGGGTGAAGGCATCAGGTTCTGGGATCTGTTACGTCAAGGTGTTTCAGTTGCTTCTGCTGCCATTGCAGAATCTACAACATTGTTGGATGGCGGTATACCTACTCAAAAAACTATTTTAGCCGCCAATGTTGAGTTGACAAAGGGATTGCAACAAATTCCGATAAATCAAATAACACTATCAGGTGGAAAACTTGTTCAGAATACCGGTTGGTAAACGATAATAATTATGACTATGAAAAATAACACAAAATATGCTGGTGCTATTCTGCTTTTAGTTTTTGCAATAGCATGTAGCCCCAGTGAAGATAAAATTGGATTAGGCTCTGTTTTGTCAAAATCACAATTGAAGTACACCGTAACGCAAAACCCTGATTATAAAAATCAGTTCTTCTTAAAAAGTGAAACAGAAGGAGTTATATCATATTGGGATTATGAACTTGGACATACCAATAAGACTATAGACACAGTTGTTCTTCCATTTGAAGGAACCTACTACATAAAATACTCTGCTTTTGCAGCGGGTGGACGAACAATAGATTCAGTAGAGGTTACGGTGCCTGAAAATGATCAAACTTATTTTAGTGATCCTAAATGGGAACAGTTAACAGGTAATTCACAGGGTAAGTATTGGGAATTATATAGAGTCACGCTTGGACCAGCATCTGACTATACTGCTGTTTGGGGTGAACCAAGCTGGTGGCCAGCTGGCGCTGCTAATTTTAATGACTCATGCTACTTTGATTTGGATAAGGGTTTTCACTACAAGCGTTATCACAATGGTATAGTTACACCAAGCGCATTTGTGCTTGATACCGATGAGGTTTTAACCGGAACTGTATTAACAGACCCAGGTGCTGCTATTGGTATTCCTTCTACAAACCAAATGGCTGTAGCGGATGGTTCAAACGAAATGGCAAAAGATAATAAAACCAGATATAGAGTTTACTTTTTGAACAATGACACATTGGTGGTTGGTCAAGGAGCTTATTATACATCTGATAGACCATCTCAGGATTGGGGTTATTATCATTGGTATGTGAAAAAATAATAGCTTAATTAAGAGATTAAATAAAGTCATGGTTGTTATCATTTTGATAATGGCCATGACTTTAATTATTAAAATGCATTATTTTTATCTGATCATAAAAAGTTAACAGCCTTGCTTAGACAATATTTTATATTCGCCATAATTGTTACTTTGTTTCAATGCTGTAATTCTGAGAAGGAAAAAATTACTTTGTTTTCTAAACTTTCGAAGGAAACAACAGGCATTACTTTTGCCAACGACAACCTTGAGGACGAAAAAAGCAACGTATTCAAGTATGAGTACTTCTACAATGGTGGCGGTGTCGCACTGGGAGACATAAACAATGATAGTCTGGTTGATATCTATTTTACATCAAATCAGGGCGAGAACAAATTATATCTCAATAAAGGAAATTTTAAATTCGAAGACATTACACTTTCATCGGGAACAGCCTCCAAACAAGGATGGAAAACCGGAGTAGCCATGGTTGATATAAATGCAGACGGCTATCTCGATATTTATGTCTGCAAGTCTGCAGAGCTAGACTCTTCCAAAAGAGAAAATTTATTATTCATAAACAATAGGAATTTAACTTTTGAAAATAAAGCAAAAGAATTTGGGCTCAACGACAATTCATTCTCAACCCATGCAGCATTTTTAGATTATGATCGCGATGGTGATCTAGATATGTTTTCATTAAATCATTCTTTCTCAAGCATTGTCCGATCGTTCGATATTAGAACTGAGAATAAAACTGAACGCGTCCGTTTTGTAGGAAACAAATTATATAAAAATCAGAATGGGATATTTCACGATGTAAGCGACTCCGCTAAGATATATGGACCAGCTCATAATTATGGATTGGGAATAGCATGCTCTGACTTGAACGATGATGGCTGGCCTGATCTTTACGCATCCAATGATTACACAGGAAGTGATAATTTGTTAATGAACAATAAAGGAAATTTTTTTAATACATCAACGGATACCTTATTAACGCATATTTCCAGATTCTCAATGGGAGTAGATATTGCTGACATAAATAACGATGGTTTGATGGACATCATAACATTGGATATGTTGCCAGATAATAATCATCGACAAAAGGAATTACTTTGGCCAGATCAGTATGACATATACAGAACAATGGTAGAGAATGGATTGCACCATCAGTTCATGCGTAATATGCTTCACTTGAATAATGGCAAGGGATATTTTAGTGAGATCGGTCAGTTGGCTGGAGTATCAAATACAGATTGGAGTTGGTCTGCACTTTTTGCCGATTTTGATAACGATGGATTACAAGACCTTTTTGTTTCTAATGGGTACAAACGTGATTTTACAAACAATGATTTTTTGAAATACCGGGCTAATCAAATGATAGCTCAGCAATATGGAAAGAGGCCTGATGACTTTGCTCACATGATAAAACGTATGCCCTCTAATAAATTGCATAATTACTTATTCAAAAATGAAAATGGAATCCAGTTTAGTGATGTTTCTCAAGATTGGGGTTTGAGTGATTTAAACTTAACTCAGGGAGCGGCTTACGCAGATCTGGACAATGACGGCGATCTTGATTTGGTCTTAAATAATATGGACGAAAGTGCCGGCATTTATAAAAACAACTCTGAACAGTTAATCCACAACCACTACCTGAAAGTTAAATTCAATGGCAATGATAAGAATCGTTTTGGCTTAGGCGCTAAAGTCACTCTTTATTGTCATGAAAAAACATTCTTAAGACAACTCTTTCCCCAGAGAGGTTTCGAATCCTCTATGGAACCAGCTTTATTTTTCGGTATTAATCAAAATAAAGTGATAGACTCCTTAATTGTACAATGGCCAAAAGGAGAGATACAAAAGCTTTTCAAAGTAAAGTCCGATCAGGTTATTACGCTGCATCAGAAAAATGCCGGACTGCAAACAAACATTCAAAAGGAATTATCGAAAAAGTTTTTTACAGAGAAAAAAGGTGTGCTGGAGTTTACACATCATGAGAATAACTTTATTGATTTTAAAATACAACCATTACTGTTGAGAATGTATTCTTCTCAAGGCCCAGGGGTAGCTAAGGCAGATGTTAATAATGACGGGTTAATTGATCTTTATGTTGGTGGCGCTAAAGATCAAGAGAGCGTTTTATACATACAGAATAAGAGAGGCCTGTTTGTAAAGAGAAATGTATCTGATTTCGTAACTGATTCCTCAGAAGATGTAGACGCTGTATTTTTTGATATAGATGGAGATCAGGATCAGGATTTATATGTTGTAACTGGCGGATATGAATTTGATATCAATGACAAACAGCTTCAGGATAAACTATATAAGAATGATGGTAAAGGAAATTTTAAACGCACGGAGTTACCATCTTTCCTTTCAAGTGGTTCGTGCGCCAGACCTTTTGATATTGAAGGAGATGGTGATCTCGACTTGTTTGTAGGTGGTAGACTTGTTCCCGGAAATTATCCCGAAATTCCAGAGAGTTATTTTCTTATAAACGATGGTAAAGGAAATTTTTCGATAGAAACTGAAAAGATTTCCCCTCAACTTAACAAGGTTGGTATGATTACAGATGCAGCCTGGGTTGATGTTAATCAGGATAAAATTAAGGACTTGGTTATTGTTGGAGAATGGATGAGTGTTAGAGTTTTTATTAATACAAATGGTAAATTAATTGACCAATCAGAAAAATTCATAAAACAAAAAACACAAGGTTGGTGGAATTGTATTCTTATACACGATTTTGATGGCGATGGTGATGAAGATTTGATCATAGGAAATTATGGAATGAACAATCAAATAAAACCTTCAGTGTCAAAGCCTATTACACTTTATTATGATGATTTTGATAATAATAATTCCATTGACCCATTGTTTTGTTATTATGTTGGTGATCAGAGTTATCCCTTCCCTACACGAGATGAGCTAACGGAGTCAATACCAATGTTTAAAAAGAAATTTCCAAATTATAAATCTTATGCGGATGCTACTATTGACAGCATTCTCTCATCAGAACAGTTATCGAAAGCTCGAACCCTTTCAGCTAGTCGTTTTGAGACTACATATTTTGAGAATAACAATGGTTCACTAACCATTAAAGAACTGCCTTTGG
This sequence comes from Cyclobacteriaceae bacterium, assembly GCA_035493595.1. Lineage (GTDB taxonomy): Bacteria > Bacteroidota > Bacteroidia > Cytophagales > Cyclobacteriaceae > DATCRE01. Next base: position 11,329 of record DATJHZ010000016.1, read on the forward strand.
AATTTCAATATGCTCCAATTTATGCTTTAACAGTAATGGATGTTAACCATGATGGGAAAGAAGATATTATTTCTGGAGGAAATCTGGAGAAGATGAGAGCGAGAATAGGCCGGGCTACAGCTAATATGGGATTCGTCTTTTTAGGTGATGGAAAGGGCCAATTTCAATTTGTAAGACCAGATAAGTCAGGAATTAGTTTGTCGAATGATATTAGAAAAATAGTGATCGATAAGACCAGAACTATTATTATAAGCAATAATGCAGCCGCTAAAGTTTATGAGTTAAATAATAATTAGTCAGAATCGAATTATACGGATGACTATTGATCAGAGTCTTACCAGTATTCCAGTAACGGCATTCAAAAAGAAGGATTCAAACGAATCCTTCTTTTTATTATAAATTAAATAAAGCTTTATATATGCGCAATTTTATCAGTCTCGTCATTGTTAGTTTGTTTCTTTTTGCCTGTGACAAAAGTCATCCACGCGAAGTAATGGACTTTGATAATGATTGGAAATTTTTCCTGGGTGATGTTCAGGGTGCTTCTGATACTTCATTTAACGATTCGGCATGGCGATCATTAAACCTTCCACATGACTGGAGTATAGAAAGAGAGTTCGATGAAAAAAATCCGGCAGGTGTTGGTGGAGGAGCTTTACCGGGTGGCCTTGGGTGGTATCGTAAAACATTTAATCTTTCAAAAGAAGATCAGGATAAGAAGATTGTCATTCAATTTGACGGGGTATACCGCAATAGTGAGGTTTGGATTAATGGACATTCATTGGGTAAAAGACCTTCTGGCTATATATCATTTGAATATGATCTCACTCCAAATCTGAATTTCGATTCAAAGGAAAACGTAATTGTCGTTAAGGTTGATAATTCACAACAGCCAAACTCACGGTGGTATTCAGGCTCAGGTATCTTTAGAGATGTTCGACTCGTAAAAACAAACAAGCTTTCAGTTGATTACAATGGAACCTTTGTTAAAACAACGGAACTGACGCCATCATCTGCTACTATTCATGTCGCAACAAAAATTCGTAATGATTATAGTGACAACAAGAAAGTCATCGTTCAAACAACTGTCTATGATCCGCAAGGGCAGGTAGTTGCAGAAACAGAAACAGAACAATCAATAGAAGCCAGTTCTGTTTCGGATGTAAGTCAAACATTAAAGATTTCAGAGCCTAAATTGTGGGATATTGAAATGCCCAATTTGTATGAGGCCAAAACAATTATTAAAATCGATAATAAGGTTGATGACGAGTATTCAACCAAGTTTGGTTTGCGTGATTTCAATTTTGATATAACAAAAGGTTTTTCTCTCAATGGAAAATCATTAAAAATAAATGGAGTATGTCTTCATCATGATCTCGGTTGTCTTGGTGTTGCATTTAATATTCGTGCGGCTGAACGTCAGCTTGAGATTATGAAGAGCATGGGTGTTAATGCCATCCGTACATCGCATAATCCACCTGCACCTGCCATGCTTGACCTCTGTGACAAGATGGGTATCCTGGTAATGGATGAGATGTTTGATATGTGGAAGCGCAGGAAGACAGAATTTGATTACAGCAAAGATTGGGATGATTGGCATAAAAAAGATCTTGAAGATTTTATCCTTCGGGATCGTAATCACCCCAGTGTAATTGTCTGGAGTATTGGTAATGAAATAGGAGAGCAGTGGGATAGTACCGGGACAACTATTGCGAAAGAACTTGTTAGTATTGTTAAAAGCCTTGATGATTCAAGACCTGTTACTACGGCTAATAATGAAATAGGAAATAACTTTATAATAAAATCAGGAGCACTTGATCTTGTTGGTTATAACTACCACCATCAGAATTTTAAAGATTTTCCTAAAGACTATCCCAATCAAAAATTTATTGCTACAGAAACAGTATCAGCATTAGAAACGCGTGGCCATTATGATATGCCCTCGGATAGTGTAAGACATTGGCCAATTTCATGGGACAAGCCTTTTACGGAAGGCAATGCCGATAATACAGTTTCTTCTTATGATAATGTGTGTGCACCCTGGGGTTCAACGCATGAGGAAACATGGAAGGAAATGAAGAAATATGATTTTCTTTCCGGCATGTTTGTCTGGACTGGTTTTGATTACATTGGTGAACCTACACCGTATGTGTGGCCATCACGAAGTTCTTATTTTGGTATTGTAGATCTGGCTGGTTTCCCTAAAGATGTATATTATATGTACCAAAGTGAATGGACAAATAAGCCAGTGCTTCACGTTTTTCCTCATTGGAATTGGACGCCGGGTAAAACGGTTGATGTATGGGCCTATTATAGCCAAGGTGATGAAGTTGAATTGTTTCTGAACAACAAATCAATGGGCATCAAACGAAAGCAAGATGACGATCTTCATGTGATGTGGCGATTGCAATATGAGCCAGGGAAACTTCATACCGTATTGCGCAAAAACGGAAAAGAGATTTTAACGAATGATATCGTCACTACAGGTAAGCCCGCTCGTATTGTGATGGAGGTTGACAGATCAACAATAAAACCTTCAGGCAAAGATCTTGCTTTTGTTACTGTTAAAATCGTTGATGAAAATGGTGTTGTTGTTCCTGATGCTGATAACCAGGTTGACTTTAAAATTGAAGGGCAAGGTTTTATTGCAGGTGTTGACAACGGCGATCCAACAAGCCATGAATCATTTAAAGCACCGCATCGAAAGGCTTTTCATGGTCTCGCGCTTGTTGTTGTTCAAGGCTTAAACAAAGTAGGAACAATAAAACTTGAAGCAAGTGCTGCCGGACTGACCGCTAGTACTACAGAAATAAAAGTTGAATAAAATTATAAATGAATTGCAGGCGTGTCTTGATTCAAAATCATAGACAGCTTGCAATTCCTTCTTCAAGTCCT
>DATJHZ010000017.1:0-12116 GCA_035493595.1 Cyclobacteriaceae bacterium
GGATTTATTAATAATTCATACTTCGTAAATCTGAAATCGTAAATAATTAGTCATCAGTGATGTGAACAGAGGTCGGGTTCTTTTTAGCGTTCTTATTTTGCTCACCACTTCTGGTTTTGCTCAGATACAGGATATCAGCTCTTTTAACTTTTTGCGTGTGCCTGGTAATGCCAGGCTTGCTGCTTTAGGAGGTGTAAATGTTTCATTGGCTGATCGTGATCTGAATTTATTTTTCTCCAATCCTACACTCATCAGTGACACGTTAAATGATTTTGCTTCGGCCAGCTATCAGTTCTATGTAGGTGGTGTAAATCAGGCAGTCTTTTCATACGGTCACAAGTCCAACAAGGTGGGTATGGTAGGTTTCGGCGTTCAGCATATTAGTTACGGAACAATAAAAAGTTATGATGCCACCGGCGCTGCTATAGGCGATTTTAACTCAGGTGAGACTTCGTTGGTGATCAGTAAAAGCCATCAGGTTGGTCATTTCAGATTTGGTGCTAATCTTAATGTTGCATTCTCTTCTATTGCCGGATACAGAGCTACAGCCGTATTGCTTGATGTTGGTGGTTTGTTTGTTCATCCTAAAAAGAATTTAACAGTAGGGCTTGCCATGAAAAATATGGGAGTTGTACTTTCTGACTACACCAACTCCAGCAACAGCAAACTGCCCATTGATATACAATTAGGTGCTACCTTTAAACCTCAGCACATGCCGCTTCGGTTTTCTATTACCGGATATAATCTTGTCAATTCATACAATGTTTATCAGAATTCGCAAGACACTAAAAAGCCTGGTGCGTTGGATAAGGTATTGCGTCGGTTTAATTTTGCTACTGAAGTGTTGATCCATCGTAATGTTAACCTGATGATAGGTTATAATTATCGTCAGCACCAGGAATTGAAATTGCCAAACGGAGGTGGAGGCGCTGGTATTTCATTAGGATTCTCCGCAAAGGTTAAAGCAGCTGAATTTGTTTTTAGTCGCAGCGGCTTTGTTGCCGGAAAAGCCAGTTATACTTTTACGGTATTAGTAAACACACAGAAGATTTTTATCAGACGATAATAAGACGTAATGGATTCAAAATATCTCACACCGAAACAAATTGTCGAAGAGCTTGACAAATATATCATAGGACAATACGAAGCCAAACGAAATGTAGCCATCGCCTTGCGTAATCGCTGGCGACGTATGAATGTGAAGTCGGATATACAGGGTGAAATTGTTCCGAACAACATATTGATGATTGGCGCTACCGGTGTTGGTAAAACTGAAATTGCCCGTAGACTTGCCAAAATTGCTGATGCTCCTTTCGTTAAAGTTGAAGCCTCCAAGTTTACCGAAGTTGGTTATGTAGGGCGCGATGTTGAAAGCATGGTACGCGATCTTGTTGAGCAATCGGTAAACATGGTGAAGGCGCAGAAGAAAGAAGAAGTTAAAGAGAAGGCAGCTGGTATTGTTGAAGATATAATTCTGGATGCACTCATCCCACCGTTGCGTGGTCAGCAGGTAAAACAAACCGGCTTCACCACAGGTGCAGAAGATGTTCCTCAAACTGATGAAGAACTGAATGAACGTACGCGTACGCTCTTCCGTGAGAAAATCAGAAACGGAGAACTTGATCAGCGTAAAATAGAGATCAATATTAATAAAGGCGGAGGTGGTGCCAACGTAGGTATGGTTGGTGCTGGCATGATGGACGAAGTTTCGATGATGAACTTGCAGGAGATGCTCAACGGCATGATGCCGAAGAAGAGCAAGAAGCGCAAGGTTACGGTAGAGGAGGCTCGCAAAATTCTGTTAGAGGAAGAAGCAGCCAAGCTCATTGATATGGATGAGGTGAAAGAGGAAGCTATTCGCCGCGCAGAAGATGCTGGTATTATTTTTATTGATGAAATCGATAAGATTGCATCTGGTGCGGGTAAGAAAGGTGGCAGCGGCCCGGATGTAAGCAGGGAAGGAGTTCAGCGTGACTTGTTACCAATTGTAGAAGGAAGTGCCGTGAATACTAAACATGGTATCATCAATACAGATCATATTCTTTTTGTGGCGGCAGGTGCATTCCACGTGTCGAAGCCTTCTGATCTGATACCTGAACTGCAAGGTAGATTTCCGATTCGTGTAGAATTAAATAATTTGACTAAAGATGATTTTGTTCGGATATTAAAGGAACCAAAGAATGCGTTAACGAAGCAATACCAGGCTTTGTTTGAGGCAGAAGAAGTTAAGGTTACTTTTGATGATGAAGCCATTGACGAGATAGCCAGCGCAGCATTTTATATTAACGCAGAAGTGGAAAATATTGGTGCCAGAAGACTACACACCGTTATGAGTCGTTTGCTTAATGAATTTCTTTTTGATGTTCCCGATAAGATTGGTGCTAACGCAACCATTCAGGTTAATGCCGCTATGGTAAAGGAGAAAGTCAGTGATCTGATGAAGAACAGAGATTTAAGCGAATATATTTTATAATGAAGCGTGTCATTTTCTTTTTTGGATTTTGTTTATGTTCAACGGTTATCCTGGCACAGGATGATGTTGAAGTGACATCCATTAAGAAAGATTCGGCATCCATCCGTGATAAGTATATTCAACGCTACCCCGATCATTTCTTTATCTGGCCCGTATTGAAACAGCGTTCACTAAGTTTCGATGTTGAGAATCTGAAAGGAAGCAAAGACAAATTAACCTTTAAGCCGAACAGTGCTTATACGCTTGGTCTTGGTGTTTATCTTTTTGATGTGGGTGTTGAGTTTACATTTGCTCTTCCCGTTGATAGCAAGAGTAAACTAAAGTATGGAACAACGCATGCAAAAGATTTTCAAATCAATGCGCTTTCGAGAAAATTCGGATTTGATTTATATAACCAGAAGTATGATGGATTTTATCTGACCAATTCAAAAGTTAATGTCCCCAAAAGTGATCCATACCCTCAACGCAGTGATATTAACACACGCAACTTTGGTCTCTCCGGATTTTACATTTTGCGCGATAAAAAATTCTCCATCAAATCAGCTTATAACTTTGCTGAACGCCAGCTGCATCGGCGAGGTTCTATATTAATTGTAGGAGCATTGAACTCGTTCAAGCTAACTGCTGATTCGTCTGTGTTGCCGTATAACTATCGCAAGTCATTTGGAGTGGGTTCATCGTTTCAGATGTTGAAGTATACAACCTTCAGTATTGCTCCAGGTTATTCGTACAGCTTCATTTATAAACATTTCTTTTTAAATGGAACCGTTGTACTGGGGCCTGCACATAACTGGATTTACTACAAGCAGATTGATGGTAAAGACAAACACGATATAACAATCAATACATACTCATCTGTTCGCATAGCACTTGGTTATAATAGCGATCACTTTTTTGGGGGAGTAACTTTTGTTACGCAATCGCGAAATGTGAGGTTTGAAGATATACGATTCACCAACTCCAGCAGCACGTTCAGGCTCCTGGTTGGTTATCGCTTTCGTGAATTCGGCTTTTTAAAGCGAAGTGTCTGGGATATACCTCGCGCATTTATGAAGCTTACCAATTAAGATTTTCCCTTCTTAGGATAATCGTAAAAAAGCAGATTACCTTTTCCGAAGTCAAGATCTTTCCAGGCATTAATAGGAATTTCAAAAGCTGCAATACCACAGGTGGGTACGTTATCAAACTGCTGCTTGCCTAACGCATTCACGAAACCTGTTAATCCGGGATTGTGACCAAAAACCATAACAGCATCGTGCTTGTCTTTTATTGAGCGAAGCACTTCCAGCATGTTCTGCTCGTTGGCGTGATAAAGACCACGATCCATTTTTATCTTGTCTTCCTTGTAATCCAGTATTTCGGCCATGCGTTTACACGTACCCAAAGCTCTTCGTGCAGGGCTGGTAATCATGAGGTCTGGCGTTACACCTTTTTCTCTTAATCGCTTAGCCATCCGTGGCGCATCACGTTTTCCCCGATCATTTAAAGGGCGGGCAAAATCATCCAATAAAGGGTCTTCCCAACTGGATTTGGCATGACGAATAATGTACAAGGTTTTCACAGGCACTAAAGTAAGGCGAGAAACTGGTCTTGCAAAACCTCATTCGTCTATTTGACTAATACTTAAATCTATGCTTCAAAAGGCTTAACAGTCATTTAATAAACAATTATCTTAGCGGCCATGTCTACCAGAAAAAAAATACGGAGAAAGGTTCAATATCGGCTTGTCTATTGGTTGGTGAGGGCACTTCTTTCTCTATCACTGGCTTTGCCAAGGCGACAATGGTTATCCTTCTGCGGAGCACTTGGTGTTATTGGATACTATACCGCTTCTAAAACCAGGGCGCTGATGATTAAACATTTGTCACTTGCCTTTAAAGAAAAATCGACGAGTGAAATAAAAGACCTGGCCAAACGTACCTTTAAAATGATCGGTAAAAACACCGGCGAGATCTTACGCAGTACGCAGATTCAAACATTGGCACAGCTTGAAGAAATTTTAATTACCACAGGCTTAGAAAATTATGAAGTGGCGCATGCCCGTGGCAAAGGTGTAATTTTTCTTACCTGCCATTTGGGAGCTTTTGATTTGCAGGTAACTAACATGGCGATGCGAGGTTTGAATCCCAACATCATCGGCACACCATTAAAAGACAAACGATTAACCGAGCTTTTATGGAAATATAGAAACATGCATGGCGCCATTGCCATTGAGCGGGGAAAAGAAACTTTTAAGTTGATAAAAATATTGAAGTCTGGTGGGTCAGTGGCGTTGTTGATAGATCAGGATACAAAAGTGAAGAGTCGTTTTGTTGATTTCTTTGGAATGCCAGCAGCAACACCGGTGGGAGCAACCGTACTCGCCATGAAAACAGGCGCTGCCGTTATACCAACTTATGTATATCTGGGTGAAGACGGCATGCAGCACATGCAGGTATTACCAGAAGTACCGATGAAAATAACAGGCGATGATGAAGTAGACATGGTTTATAACACGCAGGTGTTAACAAACTTTATTGAAAACACTATCCGTCAGCATCCCGATCAATGGGTTTGGATGCATGAACGCTGGAAGACTAAGAAGGGGGAGGAGATAAACTGATTCTCTTCACAGAGCCCTATTTTGAGTAGAAATACCTATGAAAAAACGTAGTTCTACGGATGGACTTAGGCGACGATATTGAATAATTTTATACTTGAAAGTTTACAAGGACACCCTCTCCGTCCTATTTAAGTTTCAGGAAAAGCAATACTGTCAATCGGCGGTATTGCTTTTTTATTGGCCTCACCCTCGGCCCCTCTCCGCAGGAGAGAGATGACTGAAAGTTCTCTGTGAAACTCTGTGTATCCTCTGTGCAACTCCGTGTTATAACTTCATTAATACAACGAGTAACTCGTTTCTAAAATATGTTCCAGATCCGTTACCACATTCATAAAGTTGATGTAAGCATCATAAGGCGTATTGTAATGGCTGAAATATTTATGCACGTCACCATCATTCCAGTATTTAGTAGACATGTAGTAGAAGTGATCAGACGTAAGTAGCTTGGCCCAGGTATCAATCAACTCCTCATTGGCTGTTTCTTTAACCGTTTTTTCCAATGCATAAATTCTCTCCATGGCATCATGCTGCAAACTGTTGCCAAGCCATGCCGAAAGATCACGTTCCAGATCTGCCCATGAGCTTAAGCTATGAACATCATATATACCTTGAACAGGATATGTTGCGAGTATTTCAGAAGGTGTTTTAAAATTGAAATCCGGATGCTTGAAAATTTCTTCAGGCATGTGTTTTAAAAATTCAAAGATGCCTGTCTCCGGCCACTGATGTTCACCAAAAGTTTCATAATCCATAAACAAGTTAATGGTCTCACCTGTGCCCGCTAGCTGATGAACCCAGTGTGCAAACTTGGGGGCTGTTAAAGGCCATTCACTCCAGTTTTTATCAGAGAAGCGAAAGGCAATATCATCTGAGAGTTTATAATTCTTTAAAAGACATTTGATGTTAACATTGGGCGGACTGTAAATAAAGTTCGGACTCTTGTAACCCAGGATGTGATCGAGCCCTTCACAGATAATGCCATTGTAACCCATCGATGCTGCAAAGCTTGCAATCTCATTGTTGTAAATTAATTCAGTATTGCGAAATACTTGTGGCTCCTGGTTGAAGTGTTCTTTTATTTTAGCGCTGTGCTTTTCTACTTCACGCACAAACTCTTCTTTGGAGTATAAAAAGCTCAGAGAGTGATTGTAAGTCTCCGATAGAAATTCAACACAACCCGTTTCATTAAGTTGTTTAAAAGATTGCAACACATCGGGCCTGTATTTCTCCATCTGCTCAATGGCAGTGCCACTGATAGAATAGGCAACCTTAAAATTTCCTTTATGCTTATGAATAAGATCAAGAATAGTTTGGTTGGCAGGCAAGTAACACTTTGCCGAAACACGATTAAGAATTTCTATATTCTTGGCTTCATCTTCATAGTTATGTTCATAACCAATCTGAAAGCAATCATACGGCTTAAGCCTGAACGGTTGATGTACCTGAAAGTAAAAACAAATGGATGGCATTTTCTTCTAAGTGTTAATGTTATCAAGTTAATCGTTAATGGCCAATACTTAGTCACTGGCGTACCTCGTAAATCTGAAATCGTAAATATTCACTTGCTCATAGCTCGCAACTCACAACTCAAAGCTCTTATCTCGTTTCACTATAAATATTTCTAATCTTCTCTGCCGCATGATCCCACGTTAATTGATCAAGCTCGTTTTTGCTTCTATCGGCAAGTGTTTTGCTGAGCACGTTATATTTTAACAAAGCGTAAATGTAGTTGGCAAACTTGTCAGTATCCCAGAAGTCAGCTTTTAAGGATGACTTCATCACTTCTGCTGCACCAGATTGAATGGAGATTACACTCGGCACATGATGTTGTGCAGCTTCCAATGCTGTAAGTCCAAAAGGCTCAGAGATAGAAGGCATAAAATAAACATCAGACATCGAGAGCAATTCGTTTACCCTGGCTTTTGACAAGAAGCCTGCGAAAATAAATTTGCTGCCTATTTTACGATACGCCGAAGTTTCTAACAGATGTGCAAACTGATCACCTGTACCTGCTACAACAAACTTAACGCGTGGATATACACGCGCTACCTTCTCTGCAGTCTCCAGTAAAAACTGTGGACCTTTCTGGTGCGTGAGCCTTCCTAAAAAAGCTACCAGCTTATCTTTCAGGATATGTTCTTTTCGGTTTGGCTGTGACGGATCGATACCATTATGCACCACAAAGATTTTAGCAGGATCAATGTGATAATGTAACACAATCTGATCTTTGGTATACTGACTCACCGCAATAACCCTGTTGGCAATCATCATCGCATTTCGCTCAAGCCAATAAATTTCATTTCGTGTGGCGTGCCCGGCGCGATCTGTTTCCAGTGCATGAACATGAAGAATAAGTGGCTTACCTGTGCGCTGTTTAATATTGATGCCTGCTGAATATGTGATCCAGTCGTGCGCATGGATCACATCAAAGTTACCATCAGCGGCAAGCTCTTCAGCCAGCTTGGCAAAGACATATACCTTATGCATAACACTGGCGCCATAAACTTCTTTGCTGGAGAAGATGTCGTGAATAATGTCGATGCTTCTTTTGCCTCGCTGTAATGCATCGAAGTGGCCGAAGTGCTGTGCAGCCAGCGAATCATTGATGTGATGATAAGGGCTTACGGTGATGGGTAGTTCAGTTACCTCAGTGTTAGGAAACGAAAAGTTAAAACGAAGTCGTTCCAGGTTTATTTCTTCGGCCGTTACTTTATTGAGCCCGATAATATTGACGCCTTCTAAATCAAGATCTTCGCCAGCACTCGGAATGATTAACCGGATGTGTGTAGATGGACTCAGTGCCTTCACAATGCCATAGGTAGCAATGCCCAGGCCGCCACTTAAAAGCGGAGGAAACTCCCAACCCAGCATGAGTACCTTTGTCATAGAGTATTGTTCAATATATTGATGGTCGTATAAAAGACTTGAATCTCGAATGATGTTAAAACACAGATTGCTTTCTAACACACAATATTTCAACGGAGTTCAACAAGCTTTATAAATTAGTTAATCTTGTTTTATGAAACAATGATGATGGTCAATCAATCGAGATGTTTTTAATACATTTGGTTTAGAACCGCTAATAATGACTCATAACTTGAATTATGACAAAGCCTGTTTTCGAACTAAAGGTTGACTTAATCAGAAATATTCCGTTTGTGCTTGATGCTGTTTTAGAAATTGGCGTGGGACTCATTATGGTTTCAAGACCGAACCCTGGTATGACGCTCCTAATCATGGGTGGGGGATTAATAACCATAGGAACAATTCAATTTATTCGAAAAATTAAAACGTTTCAACTGACAGATACTGAATTAATAATCGGACGACCTCTTTTTCCGTTTCCGTTGGCTGAAGATCGTTTTCAGGTTTCTAAGGTGAAGGAAATAAAATTCATTCAGGTTAAAGGTAGATTTGGAGGTCCACATTTAAATATAGTGACTGCAGATCAAGCAGAAAGTTTTCGGATAGAAACAACAAAAGAGAACATTGACGAATTTGAAATCAAATTAAAGTCATTAGGAATTCAGCCGATTAGGGAAGGTATGTAGTTTCAGCATTATTCGGATTAATGCAACACATTCTTCTCAACTTTTATGATACTTCCTCTTTTTCCATTTCTTAGATTGACAAAATGAATCGATAGTATATCTCCGATTGTAAATTCCGGAATTTCTTTTGCCCAGGTTATATCGAATTTTTCATGGTTAAAGCAGACTATGGTTCCGCCATGTTCCGAACCCGATTCAATAACATCGATTACTCTTCCGGTAAAGATTATTTTTCTTGCTCCAATAATTTGAACTTTATGAAAGATGTAATCGATGAAAAATAAAAAATTGAACACGAGAAGCAACCATATAAAGAAACCGATAACGGATTGATATGCGTTAGATTCGTTAAATTTCCAGAGCGTATAAAGCAAAGTGAGTAAGAAGATAATGAGGAATGATAGATGAAATACTTTATAATATTTCAAAGCAAAACCTTTCATAACAAGCTTTGAGTCTTCTTTAGTTAGAGAGACTATTTTCTTTTCCATTATTTTGAAATTGTCATAACTTGGCACAAAGAAAACAATTACGTTGATTATAAATGACAATCCCTAGCATAAGATTGCATTATTCATGTGGCGATTAAACTATATCAGAGAGTATAAAGGGTCGATAAGCCGAAATGTCCATATGTTTGATATACGATAGTAGCTTGCTGGTATAACATTGTTAAATTTAACATGAAACAAATAGCATTATTGATTTTGAGTGTTGGTGTAAGCTATTGTTCTTTGGGACAAGACACTAAGATATCCTACCTGTCCATCACTAAAATCCTTTCAGTTAAATTTGATACAGCCTATTTTGGCAACGGTCAAGTTGAAACAGTTACGCGATGTGACGACTTTAGGGCAATAATTTATCCATTGTACAAAGCTCAAAAAATCAAAACGGTTTATCAGTATGACAATTGCGGTAATTTGAGAAATACAACAACGATTTTTGAAGACGGAGATCCGCTTCATTATGGAATTTTGGGACCGAGAAGGTGGACAGAGGATAATCTAGCTAAAAATGTTACTTGTGAAGTTCCATGGAAAAAGCTATTTATCTATTGAGCAACAATGTTTACCAGTCAGCTACATAGTTAATGGCCAGGGTTAATACGAATGATATGGTAATCTTATTAGTCTCTTCAATAATTGTTGTAGCTCTATTCTCATTGAACTTTAATAGGAAATGGACGAATAGAAATTATGAATTATTAAAGGATAGAAAAGGAATTTGGTTTTGGTTTAGGATTTTTAAAATTGAAGAAACTAAAGAAAACTTTATCAAATTTAATCATGGACTAAGTGTGTTTGTTATTGTAATAATGATCGTGGCAATAATAATAACCTCAGTAAGACAATAGCGACACAATAGAAAAATATTTTATAGAAGCGTTTCGATGTGAATGAAACAGAAAATTTATCAAATAGTGCAGCACTTGAAATTTACGCTGAACTTGTTGAAGGAGAAAAAAAGAAGACTGAGATTGTGATATGTTTTTCCCTCTCGTTCTATACCGATCGGCCTTAGATATTCATTCTTATACAAATGAAATATTTGCATGTTTTATAGTAATTTGAAATCTCGTTGTTAGCTATTAAATGAAGAAACTATGAAGCAAATATTTCTGATACTCATCTCTGTTATTATAATAACTTCCAGCTACGCCCAATCGGATACGACTGATGTAAAGACAATAATTTTGAGAGAAACTAAAGCAGGTGGAAAATTAGATTACTTTTCACCAATAAAAGGTCACGAATACGATGGAGTAGAAATTAAACCAGGACTCTATTCTACTAAACTTGGAGTAGCACTATATAATTGGGGAAAGTCTAATTATGAAATGGGAATTAAAACGCTTGATGATGCCTATTTAATATTTACTCAATTCAAAGGGAGAAATTTGAATGAACGAGAAAAAGAATACATCAAGCTTGGTTTTAATAAGGAACTGGAGAAATAGTGACGGGCAATAGAGCCTTACTAAACACGTTACATTTCGTGCAGGAGAATTTGAGATCATGCTTGAATAACATAAGAGACAAGAGATGAATTTTAACAACTATAGAGTAACCGACAGAAAATCCTTCATTGAGTTTCTTGAACTATTCAATGAAGATTTGAGAACAAATAAGAATCAATGGGAAAATAAAACGCTGGAAGATTTCCTTGAAGCAATGACAACGTACTCCGAAGACATTCAGAGTTACTACGACAACATGAAAAATGAAATAGGAGAACAGGTAAGTGCCGACACTCCATCATGGAGAGTTTTTGCTGACATTTTGAGAGGCGCCAGAATTTACGAATGAGATACCTACATCAAATATTAGCAAGCTTATGACAATTTGACTTCGATTTGCTCCATTAGTGACCCGTTAGAAAGCAATAGACCACACTATGAAATACTTATTCGCTTTACTATTAGTTCTAACAGCAGTCGTAACTTTTGCTCAAGAACAAAAAGTTTTCGTTTTCGAAACTCGTGATGGGCAATTATTTACCAGGCGTCAAAAGGACAGTCTTTGTTATCGTGCAAATCAATATGTTGGAACAAAAATTGTAAAAATAGCTGACGACACGATTTTCTATTCCTTAGTTTATTTTGATAAAAAGCAGGCTCCGGTAAGATATCAGAACGAGGGAGTCTTTTGTGGCAACGACGATAGGTTAGGTCTAAATGACATTATAAAGAAGTATCCATTCAATAAAACAATAAAAATCAAACTCGTATCATTCAAGTTAGAGGAGACATCTCATGCTGAGAGACAAATACCCAAAACAAATGGTGTTGTTGATTTTACAAAGATGTTTGAGGTAAAAACACTTGATTCAAAGTCTGCCGATAAGTTGAAGGATGTTTTGTACAATTTCAAACAAGGTAATGGGCCAACGGAAAAGTTCATGTGCTACGAACCTCGTAATGGTATCGTATTTCTTGACGATGCAGACAAAGTGATTGGGTATATAGAATTGTGTTTTGAATGCAGAGGATCAAAAATGGAACCTGTAGACATGAATATTGGCAGGTTTTGCGAGGAGAAATTTGATGCAATACAAGGGCTCTTTATTAGTTCCGGAATTACTTATGGAATGGAAAGAGATGCCGACTAATTTGGCATAGGGATTACCCATCGATATTAATACCATTGGAAAAATGAACAGCTACGGAACAATCTTGACATTCGTATTAATCTTGACTCACCTGACGTTACATGGTCAGGACGTGGACTCTGTTCAATTGGACCTAAAAAAGTTGAGTGATACTGACTTCTTCAGAAAGTATAGTTTTTATGACAAGACGATATCGAAGGAAGATATTAAAGTGACAAAACTAATCTGGTCACTTAAGCAATTAAGAGAAGTTGACAAGTCACTACGACAAAAAGGTATTCGGACATTTACGATAGTTGATAATAGACCATCAAAAGAAAATCCGTACTACATTATTGGACACTATCAATTACCAACACCGGATCATCTTGTACGAATG
>DATJHZ010000018.1:0-4317 GCA_035493595.1 Cyclobacteriaceae bacterium
GATTATGCCCATTCGTGATGCGCAACATTTTGCGTTGGGTAAATCGAAGAGATCTTTTCGTCATCAGAATGAAAGTGCATCGCCTGGATACTATCGTGTTTTGTTAGAAGATGATAGCACGCTTGTTGAGGCCACTGCTTCAGAACGTGCTGGTATGTTTCGATTTACTTTTGTTGCCCGCACAGTGCCCAGAATCTTCATTGCGGATATGGGAGAAATTTCAATGAAATCAAAACAACTTCTTACAAGAGATAAATTTAATTCACAACTTCAGTTTAGCGAAGAGATTGTAAGCAAGGAAAAAACTAATGATGGTTACGTTCTGACTTTTTCTTCTTCGATGGATCATGCTAAGATCATTACACTCAAGCTCAGCACATCAACTGTGAGTTTAGATAATGCCGAAAGCAATATAAAAACTGAACTTGGTGATTTGAGCTTTGATCAATTGAAGGCTCAAACCCAACGTGAATGGCGTAAAGAACTTTCTGTGATAGAAGTTGATGACAGCAATGAAGTAAACAAAACAATTTTTTATACAGCCTTATATCACTCGCTTTTAATTCCATGGATCATTTCAGATGTTGATGGACGATACAAAGGCAGAGATCACGTAGTTCATAAAACATCTGGCAAAAATGAGTATGGTGAATTTTCTCCATGGGATACTTACAGAACATTGCACCCATTGTTATGTCTTTTGTTTCCTGAGAAGCAAAATGATATGATACTCTCCATGCTGGATGTATATAGACAGACAGGTTATTTGCCCATTGAACCTATGACGGGTAATCATGCAGTGCCGATTATCGTTGATTCTTATTTGAAAGGTATCACGGGTTTTGATAAAGACCTTGCCTATGAAGCAATGAAGAAGAGTATTGATATTCCTCCTTTCATGAAACACGATCTTGAAGCTTATCATAATGATGGATATTTGTCATCGTTATATTCAGAATCGGTTACTCGTACGGTTGAATATTCTTATGATGACTGGGCACTTGCTCAATATGCAAAGTCTGTAATACATCAGCAAGATGACTATGAGCGATTGCTTCAGCGAAGTTATAGTTACAGAAATCTTCTCCACCCACAACAATTATTTTTTCTTCCACGAAATCAAAATGAATTCAAAGTGCATCCCGGAAACTTTGGCTATAAGGAAGGAGACAAATGGGTTTATTCATATGCGATACTTAATCACTCAGATGATTTAATTAATTTGTTTGGTGGCGGTGAAATGTTTTCAGTTCGATTGGATTCGGCCTTGACATACCAGAAGATTTTATTCGACAATGAAACGGTTTTTCATATTCCTTATCTGTTTAATAAAGCGTCTCATCCCTCACTTACTCAAAAGTGGGTGAATACTATACTTCAATCGCGTTTTAAGAATACGCCTGGAGGGCTTCCGGGGAATGATGATCTTGGATCCATGTCGAGCTGGTATGTTTTCAGTGCTATGGGGTTTTATCCAACAACGGCTGGACAGCCTATTTATGATGTTGGTTCTCCTATATTCAAATCGGTGACCATACATCTTGACAATGGAAAGCATTTCAGTATAGAAACTAAAAATCCATCACAGCAGAATAGATATATAAAATCATTGCTCTTAAATGATAAGAAATACAGACATCTTGAAATTTCTCATGACGAAATCTTGAAGGGCGGAAAATTGGTTGCTGAGATGACAGATAAACCAAGTGAATGGTTTGAGACGAATAGCAACGAAGAACCTGTATTTACAATTACTAGCTATTCGGTTTCAAAAAGGATAGTGAAGCCCAATGAAATATTCTGGATTCGATATTCATTGTCTAATAAAGGAGCTATGGGAACCAAGGCTACGAAGTTCTTTATAAACGATGCAGCGTATACAACTAAAAATCTGGTGATAAGAAGTAATGAAACCCTCAAAGACTCTGTTGCCTGTCAGCTATACAATTTAGGAAAAACAAAACTATGGATTGATAAACTTAAAAATCTTGAAGTAGAAGTAATTGATGCTAAACTGAACGGCGGTGAACAAGTGCAATTTGATGAGTTGCATGTATTGCCAATAGTCAAGACAGGTCAGCAACAACACATTTCGTATACTGTTAAAAACATTGGTTGGCAGACTCAAACATTTACTATCCCTGTATACTTGGATAGTACGCGAATTTTAACAGATACTATTCGGCTGAAAGGTGGAGCAAAGCGTATAGTTGAACGAGAATTTAGTGTAACGAAAAATGGATTTCATTCCATTCGTGTTAATAACAGACGTGAAAATTTTAAAGTGTATGATAATAACATCAACTCGCTCGTTCTTAATTTGTCATTGTATCAGAATAACAACTTGGTGATTGATTCTTCCGGATTTAACAATCATGGGAAAGTTATTGCAACAGATAAAGATCATCATGATAAGGAGAAATACATAAAATTGAATGAAAGTTGTTTTGTTGAGATCCCTAATTCAAGAAGTCTCGATGTTACAGGCGAAAGCATAACGGTGATGGCGTGGATTTATGCCACGAAGCATAAGAATAATATTGCTGACCTCATAACGAAAGGAGATCATCATGTTTTGCAGATCAATGGAAATAGATCGCTTAATTTTTTTGCCGGGGGTTGGGGCAGAGGCGAATGCAATGTGAACCTGCCTGATAACTGGCAAGACAACTGGCACCATGTGGCAGGAGTTTGTGATGGAACTACTCTGCAAGTTTATGTTGATGGAGAACTAAAAGGAACTACGAAGCTGCAGGGCCAGGTTAATTTATCGAATGAGAGTAAATGGAATATCGGGCGCAACGAAGAGTTTCCTTCCGAAAGAATATTTGATGGGTATATAGACAAGGTAAAGATCTATTCGGCTGCACTATCAGCATCGGATATTCACGCTATCGTTGATCACGATTCAATAGCGCTACAACCAGCGCGATAGTAAACATAATATTTTTCAATGTATTTGATCCGTTGTGCATTGCCCAGGAGAGGAGGAACTGACTGATATCTTGTTGAGAAAGTAATTGATCCACTGTGGCAAACAGATAAAGGTTTGTTCCAAAGTAAAAAAATACAGCGGAGTTAACCCAAAACATAAACGTTCTTTCAATATGTCTTTCTGGTAATTCAAGCAGAACTTGATAAGAAAAGAGAAAGGCATAGATGATAAATATAACTGAAGATACTGCGAACGAGTACGAGTTGAATCCATAAACACCCTGAACAAAGAAAAAATTGATAAGGGCAAAAAGCGTAAATAATATATTTACAACATTGGTCATCCATTTATTCCAACGGCGTGTATAGGAGCTTTTATAGATAAGACTGAGTGTAATGAACTGTAACAGCACATAAGCACTTACAATCGGGTTGGGATTAATTTTAAAATGGGCGTGCAGAAATGCACTCAAGAAATCAGACAATGCGGCTATTACAAGAAGAACCCCTAATACCTTTACTGTATAAGGTTGGTTCTTCTTATAAATAGCAATAAAAAATACGAATAGCGGCAGTAATACAGAAAATGTAGAGATGTTACTGATTATGCCAAACGTTTCGAGATCCATTAAATGAGAGGGTATTTTTTCTAATTAATCTTTTCCTAGCAATAGGGAGGGCAGGGACTAGAGGCATCTGCAATGATTCCAGAGGCTTTACTGGTTACAGCGCTATGGTCATGGCCTGAACCCTCAGGCCAGATATTAGTTCCATCTTCCCGAGTACCAACTAATAATAATTGTTTTTCACCTTCATCACTTGTAGCGTAGTAAATTCGAATGCCTACACATTTATCCTGATGAAGAATTTCTTCAATAATGTCTGTGCCAAAGAAACGAGCGCGTATCTCGTCTTTGTGAGGATGTTTGTCCCGATGATTTTGAATCCAGCGCTCTGCGATCTCTTTTGAAATTGGTTTGCCAACATCGGGGCCTAATTTGTAACTCATAGATTAATTAAGGTTTAAAAATTTAGATAAGTAAAAGTTTCGTTTAAATAATAGCAGTATGAAACACCTATCAATAATATATTGCGGCGTTGGGCTATGTTGGTAGCTAAAAATACGGATCAAATGGATTAATCTACCGGTGCTCACAATTCAATCTCCGACATAATATAAATCTTAACCTCAAATCAAGCTGCTAAAGCCCAATCAATCTTTACAACGAATCTTATATAATGCAAAGTATTGATGAGACTTAAAACCAAAGAACACGAAGCTATATAAGTATAGGCTATCGTGTTTAGCAATATTGTATGAAATATTACTTCAGATTTTATGAGTATTAGTACTCATACGGAAATTTTACTTTTGGTGTGCAA
>DATJHZ010000019.1:0-8519 GCA_035493595.1 Cyclobacteriaceae bacterium
CCATCTTTTGTTACTTCGAATGGCGTTTTGTTTTTAACAGGTATCCATGTTTCCCCACTCTTGTATAATAGTTTCCATCCCGCCGGTATCCGACATCCTCCAAATGGTCCATCATCAAACCAATAAACTTTTGCAGATGAAACTGCAGTAGCTTTTGCAAAATCATACTGTAGCCATTGAACTGTATCTTTCATCGGCCACCAGTGATAGAATATGATGGATTGATCATTAGAGTTCTTTGGAACCATCTGATCATTTAGCGCCATGAGCGTGCGCGCTTTATGCGATGCCGAGATTTTACTTGTTGAAGCTATGGTTGGTGCCGGTAAAGGTTGTGCTGAACCTTTTTTATCAGGAAGCCACACAGTCATTTCTCCTGCTCCGCGATGCGCCCATGCATAGTATGGAATAAGTTTCACTTCAGTATCTTCTGTCTTGACTTCTGTTGCTGAAGTGCGTGAAGCAAATTGCCCCATGCCTTTAACTTCATACAATCCTTTCAGAAAATCAGGTTTGTATTCACCTGCTAGTTTTACATCTGGTGACAATACCAGATTCAACACACGATTATCTTTATTATCAGGCCACTCTGCGCAGTATACTAATGGACCACGTTCGATGGCGAGCTTATCTTTGTCTGCTTCTACTTTTGCATTGGCTTGCACACGACGTAGTGGCATCGGTAATTGAATATGAATCCGATCTCCTTTTTTCCATTTTCTATTGAAAACCATGTAGCCATGATCAAGTGTTAGCGCTACTGGTTTATCATTTAAGAAAACCTTTGGTTGTTCTGTAAACGTGTCTTCAAAAGAATAAAGATCGCTTGGGATTGGTTTGTTAACTGCCCAACCTGGAATACGAACGCGCACTTCAAAAGAAGAAGTTTTCTGAGGTGTTACTAAAAACTGAAGGTCGCCATCCCATGGATAATTTGTTTTTTGTTCTAACGTAACAGAATTATCAGGGAGTTTAAATTGAGCAGTTCCCTGTGCAAATAGATTCACATAAATAGATTTGTCTTTCTGTGCATAGAAATATCCACCAACAGAAGGAATGAATCGTGTAACGTTGCTTGGACAGCATGCGCAACTAAACCATGGACTCCGCGCGTGTTGTCCATGCGATTCTAATGGATTAGGATAAAAGAATTTATCTCCTGTTAAGGATACTCCAGATAAAAATGCATTATACAAGGTACGTTCTAATACATCAAAATATTTAGCGTCGCCATGTAATAAGAATAATCTGTAGTTCCAGTAAACATTAGCAATGGATGCACAGGTTTCATTGTAGGCTGACATGTTGGGTAACTCATAAGCTTCGCCAAAGGCTTCACCATTACCAGTTGAACCAATACCACCTGTCACATAAATTTTCTTCGATACTGCATCTTCCCATATATCATCAATGGCTTTGATGTATGATGCGTCTTGTGTAAGCGCGGCAATGTCTGCCATACCGGCATACATGTAGGCTGCACGCACCGAATGACCTACGGCTTCATGCTGATCAACAACTTTTTTATGTGCCTGGTTATACGGATCGCCATTCGGGCCACGAACATCTAAAAAGAATTTACCTTCATCGAGATATTTCTTATTGCCTGTTTCCTGATAAAGCTTTGCCATGGCAAGTTCTATGATCTGATGACCAGGATAGACTTGTAGTTTACCAGGACCTAAATCTTCACAGACTCTGTCTGCAGCTTTGATGGCTATGTTTAAAAAATCTTTTTTACCTGTTGCATGATAATGTGCAACGGCTGCCTCTATTAAGTGACCAATGTTATACAACTCATGACTTAGATCTTCTTCTTTTTCCCAACGCTTTTTTCCTGCCCACTCGTGAGCACGATCACCCATGATGGTACGGTTGGTGTAAATATATCCGTCAGGTTCTTGCGCCTTACCAATTAATGCAATGAGTGAATCTACCTGTGCTTCCAATGCAGGGTCTTTTGAAATCTGCATGGAATAAGATGCTCCTTCTATGATCTTATAAACATCGGTATCATCAAATGTAAATTCGGTGCAGAAATCACCAGTCTTTAAACCGGCTGCAATCTCAAAATTTTTAACTCTGCCTGTTTCCTTGCATTTTCCCAAGGCAAACGGAATGGTGACATCGTGATTGGTCTTAATGCGTTGTGCCCAGAAATTATCATTCAGATTTACCGCCGTGAAAAGTACAGGCTGAATGGGATAACTGCCCGCAGTTTGTTTTTGCGATTGACCCATAATGGGTGCTGAACAAATAAAAAAAGCAGTCAGTATTCCGACTAACTGCCTTCTTTGCCTTTCAACACCAAAACCCAACACAATTCTCGAAATCATAACCTAATAATTTAATACTCTAACCAATTACTAACCATAACAAACATAGGCTTTTCTAAAAACCAATTCCATGTTGATTTTATCTTTTGCTAATAAAATATTATCTCAGAAATAATATGATAAAACCACCTTGAAAGCCACTGATGATTGATCAATCTGCCTCTGTATTCTATCATTTGTAAATCTCTTGCCACGATGGAGGAGTTACTCCCAACAAATGTTTAACAAAGAAATCTCTTCGTTTACGTTCCCCAAATTCGCCACCACCGGTGTGATTCATTCCTGGCAGTACAACAAGATCAAAATCTTTCTTCGCTTTAATCAATGCATTAGCGAGTTGCATGGTTGATGCGGGATCAACATTGTCATCCATCTCCCCCACAAGCAGCATTAAATTGCCTTGCATCTTATCAGCATTTACTGTGTTTGAACATTCAGCATAATGTGGCCCGACAGGATATCCCATCCATTGTTCATTCCACCACATTTTATCCATTCTGTTATCATGGCAACCACAAGAGGCAGCTGCTGCTTTATAAAATTCAGGATGAAAGATAATAGCACCTGCAGCATTTTGTCCACCGGCAGAACCACCTGTTACACCAACATGATTGATATCCATATAAGGATACTTTGCTGCCGCGGTTTTCATCCATGCAATCCGATCAGGAAAGCCTGCATCTTTTAGATTCTTCCAGCAAACATCATGAAAAGCTTTTGATCGCCATGATGTGCCCATGCCATCAATTTGAACTACTATAAAACCTAACTCGGCAAACGCATATAAACTACGATAGACACCATTGTAATCCTTGGGCACGTAAAAATCTTGTGGGCCTGCATAGATCAATTCAACAACAGGATATTTTTTATTGGGATCAATGTTCGTCGGGCGAATGATTACACCCCAGATGTCAGTTACACCATCACGGCCTTTCGCTGAAAAAGCTTCTGGCTCTTTCCAACCAGCTTTCTTCAAATCGGTAACATCAATTTGTTGCAGCGTCATAATCTCTTTACCATCCACGCTGCTGCGAAGTTTTACAGCGGTTGGTAAATCCATGCGTGAGTATCGATCAACGAAGTAACTGAAGTCTGGCGAGAACGTGGCTGTATGATTAGCGTTTTCCGTTGTAAGTCTTACCAAGCCTGTTCCGTCAAAGTTGATACGGAAGTAATGAACCAGATAAGGATCGCTACCAGCATCTATCCCACTCGCCGCAAAGAGAATTTGCCATTTCTGTTCATCAACATGAACAACTTCACGAACCAACCACTCTCCTTTTGTAATCTGATTTTTTACTTTGCCTGTAAGACCATCATAGAGGTAAAGATGATTCCAGCCATCGCGTTCAGAAGCCCAGATAATTTCCTTGCTGTCATTAACATCGTATCTGTATTTTTTTCCACTGTAATCAATGAAGGTTTTATTAGATTCATCCACCAAAATATTAACCTCTCCGGATGGAGCTTTTACTTCAACAATGCGGTATCGTTGATGACCTCGTTCATTATATTCAAATGTAAACGAACGGCTATCTTTGGTCCACGCAATATTTTCGAGAAAAAACTGATTGGCAAAAAGTGAATCACTTATATGAATGTGTTTCTTGCTATCTATCAAAAATAACTGCGGTTGTTTATGAGGCAGTACATCTCCCGGTTTTACATATTCGCGTGTGCAAAGTTTTGGTTGTAGTTGATCTTTGGGTGATGACTCTACGAAATACATTAAATGCTTCTCACCATGGGTAACTTTATAGGCCATCAGCTTTTTACTATCAGGCGACCATTGAACATAACTTGAATAGAAGTTACCGGCGGCGCCATCATAACTTAATTGAATCTCATGTTTATCCTTTGTACGGATATAGACGTTGTAATCTTTTATAAAGGCAACAAGCGAACTATCAGGCGAAGTCACTGGTTCGCCACCCGATTCATTAAAAGCATTTCCCCAATACTCTTCATTTTGTTTCTCAGGTTTAATAACCTCGGTTACCTGGCAAGTATAGGATGGTAGTGTACATTTTATTTTCGCACTATCAACTTGAAACGAAAGTGATTTACGATCCTTGGAGAACTCAATTTTTTCAAAGGGAAGTTTATGCGCATCGATATTCTTGTGCAGCTTCAATGAAAGCGCCTTGGCAAGTTTGGTATGATCAAATGCAGGTTTTTGATTTTTTGCAACAGCATCAACCAATAAAAATTCGGTTCCATTACGCGAGGTGTTTTTGTACCACAATGTCGTGCTGCCCTCAAGCCAGTAAAATTCATGTGGGTCATTAAAAACTTTGTCTTTAAAAAGACTGGAGATGGATTCGGCCCGTTGATAATCTGCTAATGTGCCTTGCGCCTGCACAAATTGACAGGTTAATAACAGAGCGAAGAGTGTGAGTCTTATTCGGCCAATAGAATTCATGTTTATTATAGTCAAAGTGTAAGTTACTTAATATTCATATTGTTGTTGCAGATGCAATAAATCAAAGCATATAAAATCAAAAAACAAGCAGGTTCTGTTCCTGCTTGTTTTCAATATCTGCTATTTATTTTTTTCGATTAAATAGTCCATTAGAAAATTTATTCCTGATCCCACCAAACACGGTCTGTTATAAGCGCGGTCTGCTGTGGCTGAGGGTTTCTGATCATTTCGATTTGAGGATAAATAAGTCTTCTGGGAATATCAGACAGTGCTCCAGGAACTTTCGTTAACGCAGGAAAACCAGTTCTTCTCCAATCTGTAAAGATTTCTATGTTGAGAAAATTAGCAACATTCTTCTCTTCCATGATGCGTTGAAGTGCGTTATCGGCTGTTAATGTTCCTCTGGTAGTGAGATATGCATTTATATCAGCCTCAGCAACTCCCAACTTTGACATATGTGCAACAATGCCATCCTGATAGATAGGTTCGGCCGCAGCAAATCCTGATTTTATCAAAGTCGCTTCGGCTTTTAAGAACAATGCTTCTGAATAGGTGATAATATCATTAGTCGCTCCAATGCCACCATATAAATCTGTTGGACTAGAATAGGTTGTTAAGACTCCTGCATCTGTACCTATGACTCTACCCGTATACAAGCCAGTATCTTCTGCGGGCTTCACAATGATAGGTAATCTTGGATCGTTTCTGGCTACCAGAGAATCAACAAAATAAGATGACATGCATGATGTGCTCACTGGATTGAAATTAGTCCACCAACCATTGGCCTGATCGGCTGTTCCAGGGTATAGCATCTTCAAATCATCATCATTCGAAATCATTCCACTCGCCAAAAATTGCAATACCAGGTCGGCCTGGGCAACAGCTGTATGACCAGGTGCTTTCGTTAAGTGCATGGCATACCTGGCCTTAAGAGTGTAGGCTACTTTTTGCCATTGTGCCATATCGCCTTGATAAAAATAATCATCAGCCCCAGGTGCTTTTACACTTGTCTTGGCAATATCAGCAATGCCATCATCCAGAAGACTTTGAATAGCGGTGTAGATATCCTCCTGCTTATCGTAAACTGGTAAAAGATTTCCAGTCCCATTCAGCGCTTGAGAATACGGAATATCACCCCATAGGTCGGTAGCGGTTCCCAGCGTGAAGGCTGTTAATATTTTACCAATGGCTGCATAGTAAGAATTACCATTTTTTTCAGCTTTATCAATCACGATCTTCAGATTAATAAGTTCATCTGAATAAACACTACTCCAATCACCATCAACATCCGTGTGAAGTAACCGATAGGTTCCAATTTGAGGATTAGGCTGATTGAGAGCCGACATCTGCATGAAATTCTGACAAATCCATGCAGCGTTTCCTGACATTAAATTGCGTGATATTGCCAGTTCTGAAGATGAAAGTAGCAATGCCTCCTTTACATCCAGTGGATTATTGGGATCAGTATTTACATCAAGAAAATCTTTACAACCTGATCCTGACAGCATCAGCAAAAATATGAGTATACTAAATATTTTTTTCATAGATATTGTTTTAAGTAGTGCCACCATACAAAGTAGCGTCTCCATATAAATTTTTAAAAAGTAAGTTTCAGTGTACACATCACTGAGCGCGAAGTTGGCGTTGAAAATTGATAAATATTTTGAGCGCTATTGGCGGTACCCAGTGAACTTACTTCAGGATCAGCTCCAGTGAAATGTGGACTATATATAAATAAGTTTCTTCCTGATAGAGTGATAGATGCTGATTTTAGAAGAATTTTAGTAAGCCACTCAGGCTTCAATTCGTACCCCAGACTTACACTTCTAAGTTTGATGTATGTGCCATCCTGTATAACAGACTCCTGGATAGCGGTGATCGTTTGATAATGTGTCCGCGCATCAACAGCTACCGTGTTGGGTTGATTATCCGTTACACTTGTTCCTTTTATAACTATCTGACCCCGGTTTTCAGTTGCTTTTGCAGTTCCATAGAACAAGCCGTATGAATCAACATCATTTTGAATATCACCACCCATTCTCATATCAAAAAAGATATTAAGCGTAAGCCGTCCATATCGAAGGTTGTTTGTTAAACCTGCAAACCATTTGGGGTTTGCGTTCCCTATTACACCTGGAGTAGCTGCAGCCAAGGGTAGTCCGTTAGCACCAATCATGATGCTTCCACTTTCATTTCGCTGATAGCGGGTTCCATAAAAAATATTGTAAGGTTGCCCCACAACGAATCTATCCAATTGATTTAAACCAGGATAAATAGCCAATACCTTATTACGAATAAGCGTATAACTTAACGTGAAATCCCAACTAAATTTACCGCTCTTAACCGGATTAGCATTCAACAACAATTCAAGACCCTTGTTTTCAATGCTCGCAGAGTTAACTGTGGTGCCCGTAAAACCGGTCGATGGAGAAATGCCCACACCAGGTATCAAGCCATCAATCGACTTTCTGTGAAAATAAGAGGCTTCCAGGCCGACTCTACTTTGGAAGAATTTTGTTTCCAGGCCAATCTCAACTTCATTCAGACGCTCATTACGAAGAGTGGTATTACCAATCGTTTTATTAATCTGGAATCCAGCCTGACCCTGAAATGGAAAAGCTATACCACCAATAGGATTATTGCTATTATTAGCGGCATAGGAGGTATTGATTGAATATGGATCGACATTTTCATTTCCAACGGTAGCGGCAGAAACTCTTAGCTTGGCAAAGTTCATCGTATTCGTGATTGATGTTGGCAAGAGCTCCGAAAAGATGAAACTTAGTGCTGATGAGCCGTAAGGATAATACGTATTATTCTTCGCCAGCACTGAGCTACCATCATAACGCCCGGTTAATGATAAACTCAATACACGTTTATAGCCAATATTAGCTTGCACATAAGCCCCAACCTTTCTGCGTGTGGCGTGATATTCCGTAGCTTTTATTGAAGATGCACTGGAAATATTGTGAAGGCCATCAACACCAAGCCCACTGCCTGTTTCATTTAATGTTTGATAGTAGTTAGAAAATGCGTTGAATCCCAAAATCATGTTATAGGTGAAATTGTTTGATTCCTTTGTTGCGTTAAAAATCAAATCATTATTAAATTGCTGAACGCTTGTGTTCTGATTTATAATCCTTCCGAACGTTGCCAGATTGCCGCTTGGTGCTTCAAACAGATTATTTCGTTCAAATGACAAATCGCAACCAAACCGTTCTGTAATTGTTAGCCAGCTTACAGGCGTATAGTTGAACGTTGCAATGGGTATAAACCGATTAACTTTGAGGTCGTTATAAGAATTGTGCTGCACCCATTGTGGATTATTCCGTGAATAACGGTACAAGCGCTGGCTGCCATCCTCATTAAGATAAGGATCGGGATTCCATGAAACAGGCTGGCCGTAAAGAACAAACATAGGACCATTAAATCCTTCCGGAACACGATTCTGATCAGAATTAGTATACGTTAATTGAAAAATGCTCTGCAATTTACTAGAGACCTTAGTAGTATATTTTGCAAAGAAGGAGTTCCTTTTAAAACCACTGGTTGAAGTAATACCTTTCTGATCGAAATTGGAGTACGACATAAAGTAACTGGAATTCGCACCTCCCCCGCTAACACTAATCGTATTATTGGCTGTTGCTCCTGTTCTGAAAAATGAGTATGGATTATATTTTGTGGCATGCTTTCCACCGATCATTAAAGTATCCATCCGTGGTCCCCATGATGAGCTTGTTTTGTTAACCTCTCCGTCA
>DATJHZ010000020.1:0-17571 GCA_035493595.1 Cyclobacteriaceae bacterium
TCATCTTTTGTATAAGAGAAGAAACATGCGGAGTAAGTTCTGACGGTTTCAGTATAACGCGATTGCCTGCTGCAATGGCAGACACCAGAGGGCCGATGCACAAACTAAATGGATAATTCCAGGGGGCAATGATTAAGCAAAGCCCACGCGCTTCATATTGAATAAATGAACGTGTGCCTAACATTGTAATAGGAGCATCTATCTTCTTGGGAGTTGCCCAAG
This sequence comes from Cyclobacteriaceae bacterium, assembly GCA_035493595.1. GTDB lineage: Bacteria > Bacteroidota > Bacteroidia > Cytophagales > Cyclobacteriaceae > DATCRE01. Next base: position 223 of record DATJHZ010000020.1, read on the forward strand.
CGGCAAGATTATCTAAAGCGTACTTAATTTCATTCAGAACATGAAATAACTCAATACCATCTACCTCGGCGGATGGCTTTTTAAAGTCAGCATACATAGCCTCGTGAATCACAGCACGATTGGAATGAATCCATATTCGTAATTTTTCAAGCTGCTCTTTTCTGGCTTCCAGAGAAAGGGTTCTCTCTTTTTTAACCAGGACTTTGAGCTCCTGAAAGGTTGTTTCAACCTGGTTTGCAGTTGTTATCTCCTGAGTTTCCGCCATATCATTAAAATTAGGCAATAGCAGAATGAAAGTCCAATGTTAAGAAATTGTTAACAATATTGTAGTTGTGTTACCTAAATGTTAAATTGATCATAAATAGCATAACATTAGAGTAACGTGAAGTTGATCAGACTGATATTGGTAGTGAGTTTAATGATTCCGATTTCCGGTTTCAGCCAATGCCTGCAGATCTATGCCGACGACTCGGCCTCTTCTCCTAAAACAAATTATTACATATCTCAATTCCTGAAAACAGATCAATCTGATTTCATTTCAACGGAGAAAATCTCTTCATTCATTAACAAGTTAGATGAAAAGAAAGGCAGCTTTAAAAATGAGCATGATTTTTTACATTATCTGTTTGTAAAGACTCATCAAAAATTACTCAAAAACTATACTGAGTATTGCTCCTTTAGTTCCTTGATTAAGGATGGAACCTACAACTGCCTTACAGGTACAGCGCTTTACGCTATTCTTCTTGATCATGTTGGTGTTGAATATAAAATTGTAGAAACAAATTATCACATCTTTCTGATCGCCAGCACATCTAGAGGTGAGATTCTGTTTGAAGCTACAGATCCTATAAATGGTTTCGTTGACTCATCGAAAAAGATTGAGCAACGGATATCAACTTACAAGCAAAATGAAATACTAACTGCTGATCAAAGTAAGAACTACTACAAGTATTCATTCAGCTTATACAACACAGTATCGATGTCACAACTTTTGGGATTGATGTATTATAATCTTTCTATTGAATCTTATAACAGACATGAGTTGCCTTCTTCTATAAGTTTTCTTGATCAGGCGGTTAAACTTTATCAGCAGTCACCACGCATTGAAGCTTTCTCCAAGATTATTTTGCTGACAGTTTCTGAAGGAAATGTTACTGCTTCTGAAAAAGAAGTTTGCTTAAAACAAATTCAATCGTTGCGTAAAAAGATGCCAGGTCTGGCCAGCAATAGTTCTTTTTAATTTTCAAGTACGCGCAACTCTACACGTCTGTTTAAACGGTGTGCTTCTGGTGTATTATCTCTTGATAACGGTTGTGTTCCACCAAAAGCTTTTGTTTTAATGCGAACCTTGTTTATACCTTTTGATACGATGTAGTCTTTCACAGCATCTACACGTTCTTTGGAGAGCTTCATGTTATCCTTTGGATCACCTTGATAGTCGGTATGACCTTCAAGCTGAATAACCATACTCTTGGCTTCTTTCATCATGTTAACAATGATATCTAACTCGCCATAAGAATCAGGGCTAACTTTAGCTTTGCCCACCTGGAAAATCAGATTATTCAAGCGCATTAGCTGACCAACCTCGTGAGTTGCCGCGACACCTACTGTCAGTTCGATATCTTTTAAAACCTTTCTCTCTGCATTGGCTTCAACAGGATCAAGCATGTATTTCACAGTTGTAAAGCCTGGGGCTTCAACAATGATGGCATACTTTTCTGCGTCGAACATCGGAAATGAAAAGGTGCTGTTATTAATAACACCAACACGATTGCCATATGGTAAACTCTGATAGGTAATCCGCGCTGTTACGAGCTCTTTTGTTGAGGCGTTCAGTATTCTTCCTTCTGCATAGATCAGGCTATCCGTAGTTTGCGCGAATGAGCTAATGGCTACAAAAGCTGCAGGAATAAGTAGTTTAAAAAATGGTGTCATAAGACTTATCGTTTATAACTTCAAGATTTTGAATTCAACCCTGCGATTTTTCTTGCGACCCTCTTTGGTTTCGTTAGTTTCTATTGGCTTAGTCTCTCCAAAGAATGCTACCTGAATACGATCTTTTGCAAACTCTCCTTTTTCAATCAGATATTTTACAACTGATTTTGCACGGCGCTCAGAGAGACCAAGGTTATAGGCCTCTGGTCCTGTAGCGTCAGCATGACCATCAATTTCAATTTGAAGTGTTGGCTTCTCTTTCATGAGTTTAACAATGCGGTTGAGCTCAGGGAAGGACTCTGCCTTTAATGTCTCTTTATCAAAATCAAAGAAGATGTTATTCAACGAAAGCACAACATTTTCCTGAACGGGTACCACTTTAATGGGCTCAAGTCTGAAGTCTTTATGATCCAGCACCATATCAGAAGTTATGTTTCTTAGATCAAGATTCTGTCCTTCAGAGATCTGATCTTTTGCTTCTGCGCGAACTCCATACAAATGACCTGCTGGTAAGCGAATTTCATATTCACCGGTTTTTGGATTTGTTTGAGCAATACCCATTTCCTTTCCATCGGGCAGGCGTTCGTAAACAATTTTTGCAGCTACCGGATTGCCGTTTGCATCAACAACTTTACCACGCACCGTAACCCAAGGTTCTGGATTTCTAAGAATTGGTAATTTCACTCTAAAGATGTCAGTGTTAGTTTCTGTCACACCTCTTGAATAGTAGGCAAAGTCGCTTGATGCTGGTATGTTAAAGAATAAATCTTCAAGTGGTGAATTAATTTCCGGACCAAGGTTTTCTGGTTCAGACCAACTTGTCCAGGTGTCATCTAAACGTTTAGATACATAAATATCACTACCTCCGTAGCCACTGAAACCATTAGAAGAGAAGTATAATGTTTTATCATCTGAAGCTAAGAAGGGAGCGGATTCTGCACCTGCCGTGTTCACAACATCACCAAGGTTAAGTGGTTCAGACCAGATACTATCGCCTTGCATGAAGCTCACATACATATCTCTGTCACCATAAGAATCTTCACGTTCAACTGACATGATTAAAGTTTGTCTGTTGTTGGTTAAGAAGTAGTTTGCTTTTTCATTAAAGTTATAATCATTCTTGATGTTAAGGCCAATCGGCTTAGTCCAGGTTCCTCCAACATTAGAACTGATGGAAACACCAGCTTGCATTTTACCATTGTCAAGATATTTATTCCCCAATACAATAATGGCTGATTTACCATCAGGTGTTACAGATGAGATGGTGTTAACAAAGTTTGGAAACTCATTGTTAAACTGCTTCATGTTTTTTGCCAACTGCCAGTGACCAGCAGAGTCTAACTCAGAGTACCAGATGTCTTCTTTGTCTTTAACACCTCCTGAATTTTCAGGGTGATTCTGGCGACTGAAATAAAGTGTTTTTCCATCAGGTGAAAGAAGTGGATTCATTTCATTGTAATCGCTGTTCACATTTTTATCCAATTGTTCAATAGCAATACCTGATTTCAGCAACTGAAGCTTAGGTATATCTGCAATGATTGGGAAATTGGAATCTGAAATAGCAACCGCGTCAATGCCGAAGTAATCGGGTACTGCAGCACCATCAAATTCAATTTTTACAGCTTTAACTTTATAGGTTGTCGTTTCAACAAAGAGGTTCAGCATTCTGCCCTTTAAAGGCACTGACATAGGGTTAAGTGAGTTAACTATATGTTCGGCACCAGCTTCATCGTAAACCAGCACACGATAAATAGCACTTGGATTATGTGATTCGGCAATAGCTATCTGACGAATACTCATTGGTTTTTCAAAACCAAGTTTAAGAAACTCTTTGCGTCCTGGTTTATCTGGCGACCAAGCATTTGGACTTTGTCCACCAGCAGGAAGAACATTGGGCTTTCCTAGCGCCTGGCTAGCAGAGTATTGAACGGGCGTAAGCTCAGTTGAGAACTCTATCACCTTAGAAGCCCATTGCACCACCTGCGCCTGTACTGTCACTCCTAAAACTATTGTCAAAAAGACTAAAAGTAAAAATCTCTTCATGAACCTTTGCCCCATTTATATTATTAGAAGATAAACATAGCTAAAAATTTAAAAATGGCCGAAAATACCGCGCTAAAAGGATGGATTTTTACCTCAAAATGGATAGTAACAAATTTTTGACTCTATTGATCTAGAGCATGTTTATTGAAAAGCAAGAAGCCAGCATGGAGCAGAATTCCAAATTGATTCTCTTTATCATCGTAGTAGTTAGCACTCAAACTTACCGGACCTATGGGTGAGTGGTACACAAAGCCGATTGTACTGGCAACAAAAATGTGATTCAATGCCACAGATTTGGTTGCTCTCTGGAGTTCGCCTTGCTCAATGTATTCAAGCGGCTTAAATACATATCCCTCAAGACGCAGATCTAACTTTTTATAGAGCGTAAATACGTTTCGCATTCCGCCTGCCAGGTAATTGAATGATCTGAAATTCTGAAGCAACAATGTTCTGCTATCTTGTAAAGGAAGGAATGCCGGCGCGTTTATAATTGTTCCCAGATAATTTTGAAAAAAAGTCTGATTAGAGATAACGCCTTCGAGATAATATCCCGGATGAAACCAACCAACTTTGAAATATTGTTCAGCCGAAATCTTAAGTCTCGCCCATTGATAATTTGCTTTGGCAACCTGATCAAGGTCTGATGTATTACCCGGACTGAGCTGTTCGTTAAGATTAAAATAGCTGGCGTTAAGTGTAAATGCTTTTCCTTCTGAGGCGTATTGCTTTCGGTTCAAATCACTTGTTGAAAGATTGAAGCTTAGTTTATAACCCTTAAGTCTTAATTGATCGAGTGTGTCCGTAGTTACGAAGACATCATGGTTATCATAGCGATCTACATTGTTAAGCCCTTCGAATGTAACTGAGCTTTTGTATTTACTGCCAATGGGTACACCTAATGTTATGCCTACTCTTCTGTCAAGTCTTTTTAAAACTGTAGGTGTAATAACTTGCAAGAGGTCATTGCTCGACAAATAATTGTAGCCATTAAAAACTATTTCAGGTTCAACATAAAACCGATAAGGAAAATCTATTCTGGTTTTTATTACAGCAGATCGATAAAAGTTACCCGTTTGAAAACCGGTATAGACGTGAACAAGTTTGCTTCCGAAATTGAAATAATTCAGACCTAGAAAAATATTGCTGATATCTCGTGATGCAATTACGCCTCCAAAGTCAACCTGAAAATTCTTTTGCGGCCGGCGTGTCAGTTGAAGTTTAAAAGTCTTTTTATTTTCATCAAACAGAATGTTAGGATAGGCATTTTTAAAATAATCTTCTGATACCAATCTGAAATAATCCCGTTTGATCTGATCAAAATACATGGGCTTAGGTTTCAGTGGATTTATGTGAAAGACCCGTGAGATATACTTGCGCTGTTTGGAGTTGTATTTCCTAAATGCAACTCCATCAAAGATCATGGGATAACTCTTGTTCGTAAAATCATTACGCCTGCTCATCACCTGTTCGCAGGTTATTTTCTTATTTACTTTACTTTTAATTTCAGCGATCTGTCGAATAGTTTGTACATAGCCACTATCTATCAGTCCTCTTACCTTGGCAAAATCAAAAGCAGTATAACCCGTTACGTTAGGTTGAATATAAACTCCGTTAACAGGTATATCAGCCGGATTGGAGTTATCAATTAACATCAACAACAGCGAGTTGTTTATTAATTTCTCATCATTATCAAATGGATATTTGTCATAAATTTTTGATGAAACATTAGATCCAATAACAACGTCAGGATTGAAATCGCGAATGGCAACATCTATTGGGAAGTTGTTATAAATTCCGCCATCAAAGAGATACTTACCATCCACGCGGATTGGCGTATAGAAAAAAGGTACAGTCTGCGTTGCACGAAGGGCATCATTTAAAAACCCCCTGGATAATACTACCTGGCTCTGTGTAAAGATATCAGCAGCCAGCACCCGAAGCGGAACAAAAAGACTATCAAAGTTATTTCTGGAAATAGCAGCAGCCTGTGCCATTTTTTCAGCCAACACAAAATTGAGCGATACATCACTCGCAAGCATTGTACTTAACTGTAAGTTATAGGTTGAATCTAACCCAAGATTAAGTTTTAAGAAATTAGGGTTATCATCGCTCAGATGGTAAAAGTAATTATAGCCTTTTTCTGATTGCCCGTTAATCCATCGTAAAAAACCTTCAGATGTGACGATGTCCTCTATTTGATCTGGGCTTAAACCTGCGGAATAACATCCGCCAATAATTCCACCCATAGACGTACCAACAATGTAGTCGATGGGAATATCATTTTCTTCAAGTGCTTTGAGAACGCCAACATGGGCTAAGCCTTTAGCTGCACCTCCGCTTAGTACCAGTGCAACTTTCTGGGCTTGTGCTAAAAAAAGAGAAAAGCAAAAAATGTAACTAAAGAGAAAGCGCTTCATGATTGTTGAGAGACTCATTATCATTTAAAAAAGATAATGAATTTATTGTCTTCAACGAAGAGATGAATAAAAAGATTGCCTTGCTATTGAAGTAAAGCCATCGGTTGTGATGGTTGCTGAGGCATCGGTATCTTTTTCAAGCGTTCTATATACATAGACTTCACTTTCGAGAAAGATTCTTCAAGCTCTTTCTTAACTGGTTCTGAAGGAGGTAAGTCAACTTTTAATGCGTCAACCTGAATACCGTTTCTCCAAAAGCGATAACATAAATGTGGTCCGGTTGCAAGCCCGGTGCTACCTACATAGCCAATTGTTTCACCTTGTCTTACACGCATTCCTGCATGAATTCCAGAGGCAATTCTTGACATGTGCAAATACTGAGTGGTATAGGTTCCGTTGTGTTTTATTTTAACGTAGTTACCATTGTTATACTTAAACTGAGCTTCTTCAACGTAGCCATCACCCACGGTACGAATAGGTGTACCTGTTGGCGCTGCAAAGTCAGTTCCAAGGTGAGCCTTCCAACGTTTCTGAACAGGGTGAAAACGATTCATTGTATAACGAGAACTGATGCGTGTAAACTCAATTGGATATTTTAACAATGCCTTTCTGAGGCTCTTGCCCTGCTCATCAAAATAATCTATTCCATTACCCTGATCAAACGGGAATGCATAGTATTCACTTCCAAAATGTTCAAAATAAATAGCACTGATCTGTTTGATACCAAGCGGCTTTCCTTCAACTTGAGTTTCTTCATAAATAAGTTTAAACTTATCGCCACGTTGCAGTCTTTGAAAATCAACCTGCCAACCGAAAATATCAACAAACTTGTTCGTTAATTCATATGAAATGCCAGACTCTTCAATAGTTTGAGAAAGTGAAGATTCAATAACCCCTGATACACTTTTCTCAACTACTGTTACTTCACGCTGACAAACATCTACTGAAAGCGAGTCTTCAAATCTAAACACAACATACTCTACAGGATTTGCCTCGTATACCAATGCCTTAGCTGTCTTGGATGAGTCGCTATTACAAATGAGTGTGTATTTTTTATTGGGTGAAATCTTACGAACATCAAAGATAGATCTTGATATCAGGGAAACCTGATGAATCAATTTAGCAGGAACATTATAGGCTTCAAGAATATCACCCAAACGTTCATTGCGTTTGATCTTATCTTCAATCACAACATCATTATCGACCAGCATGCCATAAAGAAAATTTGGCTTGTGTATCGTTAACGAAAATTTTGAAAGAGAATCAGCAGTAGAATTGCTATCTAACTGTGGTGTATAAAATCTATTTACTAAAATGACCCCAATTGCCATTATAACAATTATGAGGATACCCAGTTTCTGTTTCTGCATTCGAAAATTGTTTTAGCCCTAAGGCAATTAAAAAAATGAATCGGCAAAGATAATAACTGAAACCACTTGGAAAGGGTCTCAATGGCTTCATTTATTACATTCAAAAAAATTCAGAGATTATGCTCCGTATGCCGTTATGATCCTTTAAATATAGAATTTTATTTAAAAAATCAAAAATTGACAGGGCGTTCTCTTGTCAGTTATACTTGAGAATATGCCGTTGGTTTCCTGAATCGTATCGATATATGGCAGAAAATTCGGCCAGGCCTGCATTGGTTTGGCAGCTCATGCTCAAAGAAGGATCGTTACTTCTCAAGTTTTAAGATATAAAATCGATCGCATGCAAAGTGGCCAGTGTTGCCCAGCGGTCCAGAAATTATATGAAAGCCGTTTTTCTCGTATAACTTCATAGCCCCGGTCATGGTATTGAAGGTCTCGAGGTAGCATTTTTCATATCCAAAATCTGTTGCCATACTAATACACCGCTGCAACACAAGCTTACCGTATCCCTGCCCCCGGCCTTCTTTTTTAAAATACATTTTCTTTAACTCACACACCGAGCCATCACCACCTGCCAAGGGTGCAATGCCTGCCCCACCCACTACTATTCCGTTGTCTTCGCATACAACATAGCCACATTTTGACTTGCTATAGGCTTCATACATATTATCAACTTCTTTATCATGAATGGCAAAGCCAGCGCCACCTGCACCAAACTCAGGCATTACTTCCCGGATGATGGAAGCTACCGCTGTGTTGTCTCTTTCTTCTATTGTTCGAATTATCGTCATGCGAAAAAATCAGATGTTAATTTCCGGTAAGAGTTTTTTTATAGAAGTCGCCAACATCTTTTCGCATTTGTATAAGCGATGGCTTGTGAATGTACATCATGTGACCTGCCTCATAAAATGTAAATGATATGTTGCTGCGCAGACTTTCATCGAGAAACATATGTTTGATCGTATAGTCTGTTCCGAAATATGGAGTAGCCATATCATAATATCCATTACAGATTAAAACCTTCATTGAAGGATTCTTAGTCATAGAACTACGCAAGGTTTCAGCCACATTCAAAAACTGGTTCTGTACATTTCCGAAATTCCAGGGATGCGCACGGCCGCTCAGAATCTCATATGGAATATCATTCTGATATTTTAATGTACGTCTTAGATGATCATTGATAGCCATGGTGTACGGGCCATAAATCGCAACGTTATAACTTGGGTCGAACTCGGCATCTTCACCTGCTTCGTCATAATCAGTTGATGTGAATCTTCCATCAAGACGCCCTACCGTTTTACCTTCTTTACGCAACAATTCTTTTGTGAACCGGTGATCTTCTATTCGGAGATTAGTACGAAGAAGATATTCTTTTGACAACCCTGTATAACGACTCAATTTTTCTGCTATTGAACTCTTTTCGCTCATAGAAAGATTATCTCCTTTCATCAAGGCAAGTGTATATTCAGTTGATGCAAAGTTTTCTACTTCACTGAGTAACTTCTTTAAATCAGTAAACTCAGGTGCGAGCTGTTTATGAAACCACGCCATAGCTGAGTAGGTGGGCAGAAATAAAACATACGGCAACTCGTGTCCTTTGTAAAAATCAATGGTGCCAAAGTTTAGCACAGCAGAGATCAGCACAATTCCATTGAGATAGAGTCCATAACGATCTTGAAGAAAGCCAGACAAACCAGCAGCACGTGTAGTACCATAGCTTTCGCCCGTAAGAAATTTTGGTGAACTCCAGCGTTCAAATTTTGTGGTAAGATTATAGATTACCTCACCCACTGAATTAATGTCTTCCTGATAACCAGTAAATTCTTTTTTATCAACCCCATCTTCAGGGCGACTATAACCTGTCATCACAGGATCAATAAAAACAAGATCTGTATCTGTTAACCATGTGAGATCATTATCGATAACATTGTAAGGAGGTTTAGTGGCGCCACCAAAGTCGGTCATGACAATTCGCTTCGGGCCAATGGCGCCCATGTGAAGCCATACTGATGATGAGCCGGGACCACCATTGAAACAAAATGTTAGAGGTCTCTTAGCAGGATCATTAACACCATCAAGTGAGTACGCCACAAAAAATACTTTTGCACGAGGCTTCGTATTCTCTTCGCGCAAAACAAGATAGCCGGTGGTAGCGGTGTAACTCAATTGCTTGCCGTCAACTATTATTTTATGTTGGGTTTTAACAAGGGCAGGATCAGTCTTATCCCAGGTTTTAGGATCGCTTTTTTCTTTTTCTTGTGCCGAGAGTGGAGAATGGGCTATTGCCAGGAATAGCAAAATGAATAGTGTAAAGTTTCTCATGCCTTTTAGGTTAATACGTGACGTCAAAGTAACGCTAGTTGCCAAGTTAGGCAAGCATTATTATTTTAAGAGAAAGAAATACTTTCAACTACTCTGGATGATCCTTCTGAGAGATAAAAAAACTATCGGCTTTTTATTTCACGCATTGCCCGTGTAAAAGCTTTAGTAACTGAAGTTGAATGGTTATGCCGTTGATTTCGCACTACCCATTTGGCATTAACAAGCGTACCCAATGCCATGCTTGCATCAGCCGAATAGACAATGGTACTTAATACATTGGGCATTGAAGAATATGAAAGTAAGGGTGATTTTGAATTTAAAACATAAGCATCTAACGGTTGATTAACAGCAAAATGATCTTTAGCATTTATGCCCATCGCCATGCGACCATTACTAACTTCAGTATTAATCATATAACGGGCTCCTTCACCTTCAAAAGTATTACGCTGATGTGTCACTAATCGTTGACGGTAATCAATCATTCTGAATTCTTCCAAGGGGTTGAGACCAATATGACTATCGGTGCCAATACACCAATTACCTTTTTGTTGCGTGTATTCTTTCATTCTGAAAATTCCATCACCAAGATTACCTTCAGTTGAAGGACACAATACAACATTTGCTTTTGAGGAAGCTAATCCACTCAGTTCTTTGTCATTCAAATGCGTAGCATGTACCAGATGAAATCGTTGATCTACCGGAAGATTTTCGAGCAGCCATTCTACAGGTCGTCTCTTTAAGGACTGAACACAATCATCAACTTCTTTTAACTGTTCGGCTATATGAAGATGAAAGGGTAAATCTTTGGGCCCTTCATTAAAAGTTTTAATAATATCAGTTGGATTTACTGCTCGCAGAGAATGAACACTAAATCCAAGTTTGGCATGTGTCTGGCCTTTAACAATTTTAGCAGATGCATCCAGTAACTTAAAATAGTCATCAATTGTGTTTGATATAAATCTTCGTTGGCGTGGTTGAGGTTCTAAATCAAAACCACCTTTCTGATAGAAAACTGGTACAAGCGTAATCTTTATGCCAGCATCATTGGCAGCTGCTACCATGCGCTCACCCATTTCGGCAAGATTGCTGTAGGGCTTACCATCCTTATCATGATGTAAGTAATGAAACTCAGCAACATGCGTATAGCCGTGCCGTAGCATCTCGGCATATAACATTGTCGCTATGGCCTGCGCCTGATCAGGATTTACCGTTAAAGCGCATTGATACATCGCTTCACGCCATGTCCAAAAATCGTCATGTGTACCCGGCTGATGTTTTTCAGCAAGGCCCGCCATGGCATATTGAAAAGCATGTGAATGGGCATTCTGAAAACCGGGTAGGGCATAACCATCTACATATTCAACAGCGATTGCCTCCTCTGGTTTTTGCTCTGATAGGTATTGAATTATTCCATGTACATCAACACCAACATACGCTGGTGAAAGCCAGCTCTCTTGTTGTAAAATGCCATTGAAGTAAAAATATTTTAAGCTGTTTGTAGATGCTGACATTATGTTTGCAATTACTGCAATTCTTTTATTAATGCATTAAAAGTTTTCTGAAGTAGTGATCGCATGTGATTGGCACGCGCCTCATCATAACGTGTTTCGGTATCATCCATATAATGCACCTTACACATTTCAAGTTGCAGGGCATATTGGTGTTGTGAAGGCTTTCCAAAAGTTCTGGTGATTGTTCCACCTTTAAATGGATGATTGTGATTCACATTGTAAATATCTGATCCCAGATTTTTCAATGTAGTTTCAATCAATGTTCTCGGTGCAGAAGTTTCATCAGCATCACCCAATATAAGATCAGGAAATTTACCGGGCTGGATAGTAGAAACAAATTGTCGGATGGAGTGACAGTCCCACAGCAACACTTTGCCAAACTTCTTTTTTAAATCATCAAGCTGTGTTTGAATTTGCTGATGATAGGGAAGATAATATTGCTGAAGTCTTCGATTGACTTCATCTTTTTTTACTTCTGTTCTTTCGTCGTTATACAGAGGCTCTCCGAGGAAAGTTGTTGTTGGACAAAGGGCAGTAATAATTCTGCCATCTGTGTACAATGGCTTGCTATCCGGATCACGATTTAAATCAATCACCCAACGGCTGTTGACTGCTGTGATCATAGTCATGCCCATCGCGGGAGCAAAATCATACAATTGATCAACAAACCAATCCGTATCGTCTGGTGCTTGAATTAAATCAGCTTTATAATCTTGTCTGATTTCCTCCGGAAAAAAAGTACCACAGTGTGGTACGCTTATCAGGATTGGAACCTGTTTTGATGATGGTGCTACAATCTTATACGGCTGCATAAGATTTTATTTAGTAAGTTTTTCAAGCGAATCAATCTTTAACTTTAAGACCTGAATGGTGCTGTCTTTCTCTGCTATTATTTGTCTTACAGATCGCTCATTACTACGAACTACATTTTCCATATTAACTGCCTGAACTCTCTGAGCATCTGCTTCAGCTTTTTGTACAAATGCATAAATTATAAATAATGCACAGAACACTGTAAAGGTTATGATGGTGATGATGAGTGATCGATCCATAGATTAATCCTTTTTCTTCCTCCTTTTCTTTTTCTTACCCTCTTCTGCGTTTTTCTTTTCCCACTCTTCTGCTAAACGTTTTTCGAGCTCAGCCTTCTGTTTAGCAAACTCTTCTTTTTTCTTTAACTCTTCTTTAGCTCTTAAAAAATCTGCTCTGTAGAAATCAGTTTTGTGATTCAACTTAGATTTAAGATACATAATTCGTTTGAACGATTCATCAATCCGGTTTCTGCTTATTAAGCCGCGTTGTACCATGCTGCGGATAATGGTGTGAACTTTATCAACAGTTCGTTCTTCACTACCCGATATATTGTTTGAAAATGTCATGATGTCAACTCCACCAACAATAGCAAGTCGAATGGCCTCCTCTAATCCATAGTTATTTGTAATGGCATGCATCTGCATATCATCCGTAAACACAACACCTTTAAAGTTCAGTTTATTGCGGAGTATTCCTGTTAAGATATCTTCTGACAATGTTCCTGGATTTCCATTTTTATCAAGCTTTTTATTCACAATGTGTGATGTCATAACGGCATCGGCATAGCCTGAGTCAATTAATATCTGGTAAGGTTTTAATTCGCGCTCCTCCCAGGTATTGGTTACATCGGTAAGACCGATATGCGTGTCATCTTTTGAGCTTCCATGTCCAGGAAAATGTTTAAGTGCTGTTAACACGCCAACCTTATGATGCTGCTTGATAAATTCTGTTGCATACATAGCTACTGAATCTTCGTTGGCGGAGAATGCTCTTCCGTATTTTGCAATAATGGGGTTATTGGGATTGGATGCGAGGTCAACATCAGGTGCAAAGTTTATGTTAATGCCAAGGCCAGCTAATGTAGATGCTGTTGACTCACCATAAAACCGAACTGAATCAAGCGTAGGAGAATGGCCCATAGCCCAGGCCGTTATAGATTTTGGAAAGCCGTATTTATCCTTCAGACGATTAACACGTCCGCCTTCCTGGTCAATTCCAATAAAGAGTGGTATCGGCGCAGCATGTTGATACGTCCAGATAATTTTCTTTAAAGCAATGAAAGAATTTTGTGGTGGTATATTTTTTTCAAAAATAATAATAGACCCAACCTTGCCCTGGCTGATTTCATTCAGTACGGCCGAGTCAGCAGTTGTCCCTGGAAACCCGATCAGAATCATCTGGCCAATTTTAATGTCCAAACTATCCATTCGTAGTTGAGCCTTAATAAAATGAGCGCCAAGCAGGAAAGTGAACGCTAGTAAAAACTTTTTCATGGTTACGAAGCTAAATAATTATGCTGATTTTTAAAGTATTGGTCCTCCTCTTAATATAACTCTTCAACGATCAAAGCCTCAGCTTTCTAAAGATTTCCCAAACGACAATGCCCAGGCAAACTGAAATATTAAGAGAGTGCTTGGTGCCGGTCTGTGGAATTTCAACAGCCACATCGCCATATTCAATTACTTCTTCACTGACACCATCCACTTCATTACCAAATACCAAACAATATTTTTCAGTTACAACCGGAACAAATTGATGTAATGGAATGCTTGAGCTGGTCTGTTCAATGATAACTATTTTATAGCCTTCAGCTTTTAATTTGCTTACGACATCGGCAGGCTTTTCAAAATATTCCCAGGCCACAGATTCGGTTGCACCTAAAGCTGTTTTTTGAATTTCACGGTGTGGGGGTGTGCCGGTAATCCCTGTAAGAAATATTTTTTCAATACGAAAAGCATCGGCTGTGCGGAAAGAAGATCCTACGTTGTGCAGGCTTCTAACATTATCAAGCACAATGCACACAGGTATTTTTTCAGCGTCTTTAAATTCATCTACTGAAATGCGGCCCAACTCCTCCAACTTTAATTTCTTCATATATTATTTTTAGGCAAGCAAATATGTTAAAAGGTTATTACCTTCGGAAAACCCTTTTTCAATAATATGATCTTTTTCTGGAAGAGTATCTCCCGACTCGGAATTTCTGAAAACACTGACTTTAGATTAGGCAGTAGAATTATCCTATCTAACCAGTTTGGCCTGGTAATAGCCTCTCTCACTTCTATTTTCATGGTGCTTGCCATTGTTAATGGAAATTATAATCTGCTACCTTTTATTACACTTCTTGTTATAACCGGTTCCATTTGGTTTCTAAATGCCGTTAATCTTACGCGTATTTCAAGACTCATTACATGTCTTGTGCCTGCTGTTGGTTTATTTATTTTAAACCTGTCTGTAAAATTTGGCGCTCCCGGTACGGTTGATATTTTACATTATGCAACACCCAGAATGATAATTGTAGGGTCGTCTGTATTGCCATTCACCATGTTTACTCCGGGTGAGCGCAAATATGTAATCATGGCTGTTCTCTTTATCCTTTCACTTTCATTTGGGTATGATGCTATTCACTCCATGTTCGGAGTAGATCACGAATCGCTTGGCCTTGTCAATAAACATTATGGCGTTATCACAGAAGACGTTGTGGTGTTAGCCATCATCGTATTGCTTGCATCTGGTTTCCTCTTTAAAATGGGTCATCAATATGATATCAAGAGTCAGCGATTGCTCAATGATGCATTGGAGCAAACAGAGTTGATGAAGAAGAATGAAGATGCATTAAAGAAAACACTCACAGAACTGGAAGGCTCACGTAAAAAAGATGAAGAGCGCAATTGGGTGTCTAAAGGATTAGCCGACCTGGTGGCTGTCATTCAATCGGGTGATGATGATAAAAAAGTTTATGACCGCCTGCTTGCTGCCCTTATAAAATACATGAATGTTAATCAGGGCGGAATATTTATTACCGAAGAAACAGATGGCAAGGTTCAGCTTAATCTTGCATCATATTATGCCTACGACAGAAAAAAATATTTGCAGAAGACTATAAATCCAGGTGAAGGTTTGCTTGGTGCTGCTTACCTGGAAGGTCAACGTATCTATCTTAAAAAGCTTCCTCCAGAATATGTATCCATTACTTCAGGACTGGGAGAAACTACTCCCCGCGCGCTGGTCATTGTGCCTATGAAAATTAATAACCAAGTAGAGGGATTAATTGAGCTCGCATCGCTTACAGATTTTCAGGAGCATCACTTTGAATTACTCGATCAGCTTTGTGAAACGCTGGCGTCTTTTATTACGAACAATAAAATAAATGTCCGTACTAAAATATTGTTGGAGAAAGCCCAGAACATGTCTGAGGAATTAAAATCTAACGAAGAAGAAATGCGTCAGAATCTCGAAGAACTTACCGCCACGCAAGAGGCCATGAGCCGAAAAGAGCAGGAGTATCGCGAGCGAATCAGAGAGTTGGAGGAAGCGCTGGAAGTTCGCGAGCAGTTAAATCGCCAAAGTGTTCACGCGTGATGTAAAAAACAGGCAGATGGCTTAATCCCACTTGACGGACTTTTCTATCTTTGCCAGCGATGGCAGAAACAAAATCAACAACCGAAACTCCTTTACAAAAACAATACAATGCCATAAAGGCAAAGTATCCTGGTGCTTTATTGTTATTCCGTGTTGGTGATTTCTATGAAACCTTTGGGCAAGATGCTATCGCCGCCAGTAAGGTGCTTGATATTGTTCTTACCAAGCGCGGCAATGGTTCGGCTTCAGAAACTGCACTAGCAGGCTTTCCCCATCATGCATTAGATAACTATTTACCCAAACTTGTTCGCGCTGGTCATCGCGTTGCTATCTGCGATCAGCTTGAAGACCCTCGTTTTGTAAAAGGAATTGTTAAGCGTGGAGTTACAGAGCTGGTAACGCCGGGGCTTTCATATAATGACAATGTATTAGAGCGCCGACAAAATAATTTCCTTGCTTCAATATTTGCTGGTAAAAGTTTTTACGGTGTCTCCTTTTTGGATGTTTCCACAGGAGAGTTTTATACTGCTCAGGGAAATGAAAATTACGTTCTTAAATTAATTCAAGGATTCTCTCCTTCAGAGATTATTTACAGTAAAAGTTCTCGTGAGAAATTTGATGCGCTCTTCAATGGTGAGTATTCTACATTTGCTTTGGATGAGTGGGTATATGGTTATGACTACGCCTACGAAAAACTAATCAATCAATTTAAAACAGCATCACTAAAAGGGTTTGGTATTGATGGACAAGGTGAAGCTATTATTGCTGCCGGTGCTATTCTTCATTACCTTGATGATACTGAACATAAAGACACGTCGCACATTGCATCGATCTCCAGAATTGATGAAGATAAATATGTGTGGCTTGATAAGTTTACTATTCGCAATCTTGAAATAGTAAACTCTCAGAATGATGGCGGCGTTCCACTCATCGATATTCTGGATCATACTGTCACACCAATGGGTTCCCGTCAATTGCGTAAATGGATGATCCTCCCATTAAAAGATCAAACTGCAATTGAAGAACGCCTTCAGATTGTTGATAATTTTTACAACAACACAACGCTTGCCGAAAGTCTCATTGAAGAGTTACGTCACATCTCAGATTTAGAACGTCTTATTTCAAAGGTGGCAGTGAATCGCATCAATCCACGCGAGTTGATACAGTTGAAACGTTCCCTGAAATGTATTGGCCCCATTAAACAAGCTTTACTATCACAGCCTTCTACCGAGTTGAAAAAGATGGGCGACCAACTTCACTTGTGTGAGGCTTTGTTAGAAAAGATCGAGCGCGAACTAAAAGAAGATGTATCCATTGCCAGTAATCAAGGTCACATTATAAAAGATGGAATTGATACTG
>DATJHZ010000021.1:0-7548 GCA_035493595.1 Cyclobacteriaceae bacterium
CCATTCCAGTTATACCATTGCCATTCATTGGCTGTAACCGGTCCCACTAATTTAATATCAGGATATTTTGCACGCGCCATCTTAGCCACAGCAAAATACTTTTGCATAAATTCTTCAGGTGATAGCTGGATTGGCATGGCATCATCATGTGTGCCACTCCAGATCTCAACTTCGTTATCCATATTCCAGTACTTGAAATTTTCTTTATTCAAACTCAGATCATTAAACCAATGATCAAGAATAGAAGTTGTAGAATCAGCTGTCCAGTCTTCAAGATAAAGATTGATGTCTCCTTCTTTTAATGCCTTGTTACCACCTGCAGTGTTTGGTGTGCCTCCACCAGCGAGGTTTTGATTGACACCCGTCCACCATTGCGAGCCGTTATATCCATAGTCATTGAAGTTCGCAGCATTTGTCATCGCAGCTTTGCCTAATAATTGAAAGGCCCACATGCCATGCGCTCCTGGAATATTTGTTTGAAGCGATGTTGCTGCCACACTCCAGTCGTTAGCATAAACATTGTTGTACCAATCAGGATGACTTGAAATTTTTCGTTTCCAATTATATTTGGTGCTGTTATTACCACCACTTTCTCTAAACATATTAACACCGGCATCTTTAAGTCGTGTCCACTCAGGTGTAAATGAACTTCCCGGATCGCCCGACAATGAGTTGTTCCTTCCGTAAATATATTTTGAGATTGGTGTTGGCGTTACTGTTGCATCAACTGTTACTGTAACCTGAGCCCACAGTTGCGTGCTGATAAAAAGAAAAACTAAAATTGTAAATCTCGATCTCATATAACTATATCTTTTTGAATTAATACTAACATTAGGTGTAATCTACTTCTTGTATTGTGCTGGCACATTAAAATGAAGCGCTTCAAGCAACGGCACATCCAGATCTGTTTCGAATGATTCAGCTGAGCCTTTATTAAAAAGACCGAACGTACCTCGGTAGTCCCAGATGGTCCAGGGAATTTCTTTTTCGTTGAGATAATCACAAACCAGTTTATACCATTGAGTTCGGTCTGCACTGTTGCTGTTGGGAATAAATACACCAAATTCGCCGCAAAAAACTTTAGCCTTACGTTGCTCTTTAAATGCTACGGCAAAGTCAATAAGCTTTTTAACATGCTCGGCTGTTCCATCATTTTTATAGTTAGCCAGCGCTTGTCCGGGCCACTTTCCTTCCAATGAAGGTGGAGTAGCAGGCATCTTATCTGCCTGGTAAGGAAAAGGCACACCTGAAAGTGGAACTAGTTTAGGCTCCACCCAACTCGCCCCTTGATGAGTAAATACAAAAGGATCGTAGAAATGAAAAGTATAAATTATTTTATCATCCGTTAACGCCGGAATGTTAGCAAGGTTTTTATAGTTATTCCAGTCAGCACCTCCTACAATAATGTAATGAGTTTTATCCACTGCCCGAATAGCATCAATAACAGTTTGCTGAATGGGCTGCCAGACTGCATCTTGAATACCATGAGGTTCATTGAGTACTTCATAATAAATAAGTGCTGATTTATCCTTATAATGCTGCGCCATTTGCGACCACACTTTTATTAACACACCTCCAATATTTGGATCGGTACCAACTGCAGGGTCAAATGTGTGGTTATCAAGTATCAAATGAATTTTAAGATCTTCAGCCCATGTTACAGCCTGATCGAGATAACCTAGAAATACAGGATCTAAAATATAATTGGGTGCACCACTGGTCATGAAATGAAGATTGATAGGAAGTCTGACCACATCGCATCCCAGACTCTTTACATCTTCGAAATCTTTCTTCGTAAACTTTGAGAATTTTATTTTGGCGGCTGAAGGAGCCTGAAACCAATTGGTAAAATTAACACCTTTATGAAAAGGAGCTTGAGCTGAAACACAGCTCGCCGTGACGATAAGAACAACGATAGTGAGAACCTTTCCAAGCCCAACAACTTCTTTCATACCAGAATTTTAAAAACAATATTCTTTAATACTGAAAATTAAGTCTAGGGAGCTGAAATCGTGTGCATGAAATGTTATCAATAGAGGTATTAAATCTTCATTCTACTTTAATCGGTTAAAAAAACCGACAGGTGAACGTGAGAAATCTTTAATTCAATTCTAAATCAGAACAATTCAGTAAGCTTTTGGGTGATTGCCCGGCGTGAGTAGGCAGATGAAGTTGATTGTTTCGCAACTCGCTGATCAGAAGATTTCCAATTACTAAATTCAATTGCCAACCTGTCAAGCATTCCCTGATGGTCATTGCTGTCAAGCATGTGACCTGCATTGGTTTCTTTTAATAGTGCAGCTGCATCGCCATACGTTGGGCCTACCGCAAAAACAGGAAGGCTGGTAGCGAGGTATTCAAAAAGCTTGCCCGGCATAAAACCTTCAGCATCTTTATAACCGGTTAAAATCAAAAGTAATAATGATGACTCACCATAACGACTGATAAGTTCTTTGTGCGGAATATTTCCGGTATAACGAATGATGGACGATAACGCAGGTGAGTTTTGAACGAACGCTTTAATTTCAGGATGAACCTCTCCAATAAATTCAATAACTACATTGGATTTAAAATCTTGATTCTTTTCCATCAACGCAAGGATCGCCTGCATGAACGGACGAGGATCACATTTTTCATTTATTATTCCAACATGCCTTATTAAAAACTTTTCATTTTTGCGATAGACAATGTTTTTAAAATCATCTTCGTCAAATCCATTCGTTAATAATTGAACTTTACGTTTTGCCAGTGCTTCAAAACGACGAACATAAAACGGTGTGATGGTTATTATTTCATCAGCAGTTGAAAGGATTTTATTCTCAAGTCGCTTGTGAAGTTTGCGCGCAATCTTTCCCACCATGAGGCTATCTAAGAAACCCCACTCCGTCCATGGATCACGAAAGTCTGCCAGCCAACGGAGTGATTTGTTTTTTTTACGAAGCCGATAACCAATTAAATGAACACTATGCGGCGGGCCGGTTGTAATGATGGTACTGATATTATTTTCAGTAAGATACTTTTCAAGAAATTTAACGGATGGCTTAACCCAGAATACTCTTGGATCTGGAATAAAAAAATTACCACGAATCCACGTGCTGATGTTTTGAAAGAGTGATTTCTTTTTACCCGAAACAAGTGCCGTTGGCTTTGCTGATTTAGACTTGTCTCCAAAAAGAGATGACAGTTTAAAAAAAGCTTCGTACGGTTCCCATATCGGAAAATGAATAACCTCCGCTTCCGCAGGAACATCTTTTAATAAGGATTGATCTTGAACTGCAAAAGACGGATTCTCTGGCGTAAAGACGTACGGCTTGAAACCTGTCTGCGGTAAATACTTTACAAACTTCAACCAGCGTTGTACACCACTTCCTCCGCTTGGCGGCCAATAGTAAGCTATGATTAAAACCTTCTTTTCAGTCACAATGCAATCATAATTTTAGCGGCAAGGTACAAACAATGATTATGCAATAAAACTGTTCTGTTATTGATTCTGAGTACCAATGAATCGCATGAGTTCATCCTCCAGCTTTATTCTATCCTGCCAGTAGTTACGACTGAAAATCATTTTGTAATGCCAGTTCTTCTTAACCAACAGTGCCTGCGTGTAAGCATGAATGTCTTTAGCGGAAAGACTTTCAAAATAACGTGAGTCATCTGTTAGTATTACACCCAGATAGTTGCCAGGTTTTTTAAAGTTCAAATCAGAAAAGGGTAATGTATCGGGCTCGAAAGAAAGATTTGAAAATTTGTCTTCACCCCATTGTTTAATCTTGCTATTCAAATACCATGAAGCTTCCCAACGTCCTGCGTTGTTTATATAAGGCTTGAAATTTTTTCGGTCCACCTCTCGGGCAAACTCCAGGTATTGACGAAGCAGTTTCGGGCCTTCGTTTTTAATGTCATCAATTTTTAACTGCTCAGGAAAAATACTGGTGATCAAAATAATTTTCTCGCGTGCACGCGTTACAGCTACATTTAATCTGTTCTCCCCTCCTGCCTGATTAAGGCTCCCGAACTGCATGTTTATCTTTTTATTTTTATCCGGCGCATAGCCTACTGAGAAAATGATAATATCTTTCTCATCGCCTTGAACATTTTCAATGTTCTTAACAAACAATGTCGTCGGGAAAGCTAATCCTGCTGCATCAAATGCTTCTTCCAACAAATCCAGGATGAGAACTTGCTGAGGAGCATTGAAGGTAACAACACCAATTTCTTTTTCAGGATTTTCCTGAGATATCGCAAGCACCTTCGTCACAACCTCCGTTGCTTCTACAAGATTAGTTTGATCTTCCCACACGCCATCAACTTTGCAGTATTCAATACCCGCCTCTTGCAAATTGATCACGTGACGATCTGGTAAGAGTCTTAGTCTGCCTTCGTAAAAATGTTTGTTCGAGAAATCAATCAACTCCATTCGCTGACTGCGATAATGTCCCTGAAGATGAACGGTAGAGAGATAACGTTCAGCCAATTCCAATAATGAGTCAACTTCCTGATCGGGATGTTCACCTTCCTCATCCCACCGTACCTGATATAGCTCACTGGGGCGGAGCTGTTTGTTATCACCTGCAATTAACAATTGTCTACCCCTAACCATTGCAGGCACACCACGTTCTGAAAAACATTGTGAGGCTTCATCGAAAATCACGAGATCAAATATTTCGTGCATGCCAAAGATAGCGGAGACTGATTCTGGTGAGGCCATCCAGCAAGGAACCAGATTGAAGATTTCATGTTCAAATTCACTGATTACTTTTCTAACCGGCCAGATCTTTTTCTTTTTCGTTACCTGGTGATACAGATCACGATAGGTAACTCTATTATTAAGTCTGTTATATTCTATATTTTCAGAAACCCGATCACGCGCTTTGATCATGAGAATTTCTATACTAAGCTTTTTCTTCTCTGCTACAAGTTGCTGTAACTCCTGCTGGATGTTTTCCATCTTCATAGACGATACTGATCGCAGGATAGGATACTTGGTTTCAATATGATCGATCCATGCCAACCTTAAACTATTTTGGAAAAGCGACTCGATCTGAGTGGCACCCCAAACATGCAGGTAGTCATGAGCGCGTATGATGACATCACGCTCGTAAGGCAATAATTCTTCTTTCAGCTTATCAAACTCACAGAGATTATCAAAATCTTTCTTTAGAGTCTTTACAAAAACAGTCGCCAACGCTGGCTCACTTGTTAACACTCTAACCTGAAATGGTGACAGCCATGATAACCAGCTTAATCTCTTCTCGGCAATATCTTTTACACCCTCTAATAATCCGCGCAGCAGCACTCCAAAATCTGTGCGTGATAATTTCTGAACATGAATATGCTCTTGTACTTCGCGCAAACTTGTAAAAGATATTTTTGCCCTTATAGCGAGCTTTTGCTTTTCAAACCAGGCAACATACTCGCGATAACTATAACCTGATGGCAAACCTTTAAGCCAGGGCTTAGTTTTTATAGAAGTGAGATAATGTTCAAAGTTAAGTCGATTATCCAGGCGACCTTCAAGTGTTTTCAATCCTGCTTTTGTATATAACAGGTCGTTAGCAACAAGTGTGCGTTTGATCAAAAATTTACTGTCTGAAAAAAAATCCCACTTAACTCTTCTGAAAAAATTCTTTCTTGATTCAATTCGTTGCTGTAAAGCAGTCTGTACTTCACCCAACTGGTCAGCTGATGTTGCTGATTCAAGCCCTTCACCGTTGAAACAATTTAGCAATACGCGTTCAGTATTTGACAACCATAACAAACTGGTTTCTTCATCAGGCTCGCTGACCATCGCCTGAAAATAATGATATGTTTCATCATCGTGTAAAACCGAGAGAAGACCTAGTATTTCACTTTCTCGTTTTAAAAATGATTCACATTGTTCAAACGTAAGTCTGGCTGAGATTAATTGTTCAACATGTTCAATCACTTTCTTTTGAAAATGTGGTATCTCACTCACTACACTTTCAATCGTTTTTAAGTCTGTAAACTGAAGTGATGCAAATGATTTTCGTTCCCGCCAATGATAATCATCTCCCTCGAACCATGACGCATAATTGGAATACACTTTCAATTTTCTTACAAACTCATGCAAAGTTTGAAATGTGAAATATTGATACTCCTGCTTTACATTAATGGAAGCTGCATGTAAATCTGATGTGAGGTATAATTCTTTAACAGACAAACCACACTCCGAGTCATCAAACAATGCTTTCTTGAATTCTTCAAGATCTTCTGTTAATTGATCGATTGTACGACAAACCTGAAAAAATCTTCTCTCTAATTGTATAGCATCAATGCTTCTGTTCTGAGCTCTGTATTCTTCAATGTGATCAACCTGTTGAGCTATCTTTAAAAATATTTCTTTCCTGTCGTTACGAAAATCGTGCACGAGTCCTAGAAAGTCACCAAGCCCTGTTGCATTTAATCTGTTATACACAACATCTAAGGCTGCACGCTTTTGGCAAACCAGCAATGCTCGTTTACCTGAAGCGATAGCATCGGCCATGAGATTACAAATGAGCTGAGATTTACCTGTGCCCGGCGGACCTTGCACTACAATAGAATGACCTTTCTTAATAGCCTGTATGGCGTGCTCCTGATAAGCGTCAAGTGTGAATGGTGTAAATAATTTTTCTTCCCGTATGGGTTGATTAATATTAATTGTCGCTTCGTTATTGATCTTCCCGGAAAATAGATCCTCAAGATCCTGAAATGAATCCTTATCTATTAATTCAAGATAGTCAGGCACCAACTGAGAGCCTGCTTGTGGAAAGATGCCTAGCACTGCTTCTGGAAAAAGTTTAATCTCTCCGTTGCGCTGAGCTTCATCAAATGCATCCTTCTTAAATTCTTCAAAGGTTGTTAACTCGTCTCTGAAATTATCAGCATTGAAATTAATCTCAAGCTTGTCTTTTAACAATTGATAAACTTCTGTTCTAAATACAGTGCTGTCAGTATTGAAATCTTCAAAACTTGCTTCAAGCAAATCTTCATCAATCTTTACTTTATTATAAAAAGAGTAAGCCAGTAAAAACGATTTATTAATGGTGATGCCTGCTTCTTCTCTGGGTTTTAAAATCCAGTTGTTGTTTTGAATTTCAAGTGTAACAGGAAAAAATAACAGCGGGCATCGTACCAGTGTTCCATCTGAAAATTTACCCCGAAGAAAAGGCCACCCAACATGAAGATCGTTTGAGCCTCGTTCTTCAAACAAGAATCGATCAATACGTTGAAGTTTTTTGAGTCGTTTACTTACTTCATTGTTAGCTTCTAACCTACTGTCTAATACCTGGCAAATTTTCTTTTCCTTTCCGGCAATCAGTGCATTGATCAAACTAAAAGATCGTTCACCATTTAATTGACTCGCAAGGTGAATGTCCATCAACTGTTCGGCATGCAATCGCAGTAACAACAACGATCTGTTGTTACCCGAAAGGTTTGTAAGCCTCCGAAGAAAGGTTTGTAAAATATTGTTCTTAGTGTTGTTCAATTATATATATAAATCTTTCTGATCTAATCGACCTTCAAATATGGGATAATCTTATCGGC
>DATJHZ010000022.1:0-37857 GCA_035493595.1 Cyclobacteriaceae bacterium
CAAAAAGATCTGATCCATATTCATGGATCATTCATGCCTAAGATTGTAAGAATGTGTGGCGACGCAAGATTTCATGAGGTGGATTAAAAAAAATAATCAGACTGATTATCAGTCGGTCTGATTATTTTTTGTTAAGAAAAGTTACCACGGCACATGTAGCGACTTAACTGATGATGGTTTTTTCGGTTTCCATATATACCAGATCAGTAACAATAATAATATCACCACTCCTGAACTATACAAATGAAACACAACAAAGCTTGATTCATTTGTTGATGGTGGTCTGTCGAAACTATGTGCCCATGCAATAAAGCCGTCTGCTATTGGTAATGCACCAAACAGGTAACATTTTTCTTCATGACTATTCTCCATGGGTAAGCCAAAAGCTTCTACAGTGTTTCGGATAGCTGAACTTGTTTTATGTTCACTATATAATGCATTGGTACCCATACCAACAATAGTGGCTGATGCTCCCATTTGAAATATAACGGGTCCGGAATCCACATCACCAATACCATAGTCGCCTGAGCGATATTCGCGGATCCCTTGCAAACCCAGACGCGTATCAACAAAATATTTCTGATAGAGTTTAAACTGCTGCAACGCAAAGTCTTTGTCAATTGATTTTAAAAAGATGAGCATCAGGCTTAATGATGAACCTCGCGAACTCTGCAAAGGTCTGCCACTGCTGGCATAAACAGCGTGCGGAATAAGACCTACAGAATCAACATTTGCTTTTGCGTGGAATACCCAATCAGCAATGGCGTGTGAGTATTGCGTTGAAAACAATTTGTCGTGCAGCGAAAGTGATGCGAGGCAAACAACAGCATCCGCAGGCCATGCATGACCCCGATAACTAGCCGGATAAAAATGTGCTTTCAATGCCGATGAGATTACTTTGCATTGATAGTTGAAAAGCTTCACTTCACTTTTACTGCGCTGTGCTACAGGTTCAAGACTTAACTTTCTCCCTAATACATACGAACTCCAACCCATATAAAAAGCTCCATAAGGAATGGGAAGGATTGGATCAAACGGTGCACGACCAATACCTGAATTTATTTTGCGATATGCCGTTGTGACATCAGCATATCCTTCTTTGAAGATTTCAGTGTTATGATCAGTTCTCTCTATAACATTGCACCACGCCAGACTATGCATGGCGTTTATGAAAATGTATCCTTCAGGATACAGGTGCTGCATATCCTTATCAGCATTATCTTTTAAGGCAACTCGCAGAGAGCGCAGTTCTTTTATAAGATCGTAATTCAATGTATCACGACCTATTACTTTTAATTCTGGTGTAAAGTATAATTTGAAGTTTACAGTTAACAGATATATCAACGCGATAACGATAGGCAGGCAGAAAAGGGCTTTTATAATTTTATTCATGTTACATCAAAATAACATCTTTGTTTAGTAAGATTCTATATTTAGAATAATTATTCTGACTTAATTGTTATTCATACTCCCCCCTGACCAAATCGAAAACCAAATTATATTGGCTTTCAATAGCTACTCCCTATATTCGCGACTTCTTTTGTAGGATACAGTCCGCATAAACATTTTAAGTATGATAAGATTCTTTAACACCAACATTGGCCGTCTTCGTCTTCTCGGAATTTTGGAAGGGCTTTCTCTGCTAGTTCTTATTTTCATTGCTATGCCCGTGAAGTATATGTTGGGCAATCCGGCATTGGTAAAATCAATCGGTCCGGTGCATGGTGTATTGTTTATATTCTTTGTTATCAACGCTATAACTGTTGGAGTAGAATATAAATGGAAATTCACTGAAGTAACCTGGAAAGTAGTTTTGGCGAGCTTTATTCCTTTTGGTACGTTTTATATTGATCGTACTATCTTGAGTAAGGTGTCTGTTAAAAGTGAATAGCTATCAGTTAATACTACAATTAACAGATAGCTATTTACTAATAACTCATCAATTTCGTAATCCAGCCATCGCCCACACTACATGTACAGGTTGCTCTGCATAACAGAGCGGCTGGATCTGAGTCAATGGTGGGATTCGAACCCACGAATATCAGTTTTGCAGACTGACCCCTTAAACCACTTGGGTACACCGACATAAAATAAAAGCCCCAGGCTTTTGACCCGGGGCTTACAGTTATATATTAATGTCTCTTATATTATAACATGTCATCCGGGCAGTTCATGATCTTTTTCATACAGCAGATTTGCTGTGAAAATTTGACTTTAATGGAACGACCTGATTTCATTTCTTTCTTTTCAATGTGTTATACAACGTTGGCACCTTATCAAGGTTACAGAAATTATAAATAATGAATTTCTTTTTATTGTAAAGTACTTTTAATCTCACCTTCAACGTTATCTGTAATTGGCTTACACGGAATATTCCGGTAATCTTTATCCACCGTATAAATTTAATGAAGGAGAGCCTACTGTAATTTTTCTTCTGGATTTAAATAATACTTTAATATTTTATTAATGCAGAGTTATAAAAAATTTGAATTTCATGGAGCACTTTTGTTCCAGTAGAAACAGGTGGCTATGGATAAGATTATGTCATTGCTGGAGATTATTTTCAATTCTTTACAAGATGATGATCATGTAAACATGAATGTAATCAATTCAAATTTTCGTACCATCGCGGAGTTGATCGTAAAAACTAATTTTGACAAAATTCAGTCAGCCAGAATTTCATCTGCATTTCAGTTGTTAGATGATATTGATGTACGTTTCAGACTGATGTCGCTCACTCATCAAAACGTGTCGATTACAAGGGGCTTGCTTTTAAAGATAAAGCAGTTGCATTTAGCCTAAGCCGACAGCAACTTTAAATAACATATTTATTAAAAACTGTGAGCAGCTCCTGATAAAATATGGCGCTGTTTTGTTTTACGATAGAGGCTTTATTCGTTTCCTTAATTTCTTTGATTAGTTTAGAATAATGAACCAAATCAATCGGGGTAACTAGAAGCTCTGTAAGCTCTCGCTTTAGAAATTTCTTTTTTACGTCTGTAATTTCCTTTTTGAATTGTTCTTTATAATAGTTCGATAACTGGTCATCATGAAGAAATTCTTCGATCAGATCTTTTCGAACCCCACCTATCAAATCAATAATGTTGTCAGTGGAGAGTGATATGGATGACGCTATACTATTCATAGTAGTTAATTAATTAGTAGTCATTAATTACAGGATGATGTTCAAGAATCGGGCCACTCTTTGTGTTAAGATTCTATGATTCAAATCCTTCCAAACCAGAAATCTGGATTGGAAGGTGTGGAGTACTTTCTACGATTATAATAATTTGATCTTTTTCACGTTCCTGAAAACCGTGAGAACACGCATCTGGTAAAATGCCCACAAGATGTTTTGCAGCATAAAGGTGATTACACTTTTACCTTTTTGGCAGCAGCATCAATACCATTATAATATTTGTCAAGTATTGAATCAATAGAGTCTTCGACCGAATCCTTTGCTGGACCCGTTAATTTTTTAGCTCCTTTCTTCAGTTTTGCAATAGTTTCTTTACCCTCTGCAGGAGCTATTAACACACCAATAGCTACACCAAGGGCTGTTCCGGCCAGTAATCCACCAATCCAATGTTTTGTATTCATAGTAGTATAATTTATTTAATTGTATATCTGCACGTTGTGTGCAACATTCTTATACAATTAAGAAAACATTGTGCCAAAACAAGATTTAGTTTTAATGCTGACGATTTGGATTCAATTTAAAATTCTGCTCTAGTCATAGCTCATAATTTATGAATGATTATTCTTTATAATGAGTAATAACATATTCACTGTGTAATAAAATTTCTACAGTTTTCATTGGTAACTATTCATTTCTACGGCTTAAATCCATCATTTTAAAAATGGCATGTTTATGCATTGTTGAACAAAGAATATTTATCAACTAAAATTAGAAAAATGAAAAAGTTAGTAATGATTATGATGCTTGCATTTGCAGGCGCATCAGGAGCTGCCTGGGCGCAAACTCCTTCAGTTGTTGTAAGCGACAAAGCAGGCTGGCATAAACTCGGTGAAACAACAGTAGATTTCCAAAAAGAACGAGATGAAATTTCTGTTATTGGCGCTGATAAATTTGCCGCTATTAAGTTCAAGGTACTGGATGAATCTATTGATTTAGTATCAGCAGAAATTTTCTATGAGAGCGGAGATAATCAAACTATTAATATCAATTCTCATGTGAAAGCTCCTGGTGATAGCCGTCAGGTAGATATAAACGGACGCGAACGTGCTATTAAGAAAATCGCATTTGTTTATAAGACTTTACCTAATGCAAAAGATAAAAAGGCTCACCTTGAAATCTGGGGTTTAAAGACTAATGAAGGAACCAAGTAGTATTGACGTTCTTTCTGAAAACACCTTGAGCAATTTGCTCAAGGTGTTTTTTTATGATCTTCAAACTCACATAAAAACCTTTGCTTTATTAGAAGACTTTATGTTCATGATAAATGACATAAATACTACTAATCCTTTCTTTTCTTCAGGCTATCTTATCTTCTGACCCAACCTCTTCCTGAACATCATCTTTGTTCCGGGCATGTCTTAAATGTGAATGCGATCAGATTCATTGATCCCATTGTGGAGAATCATCCACACATAAACTCTGAATGATACAAATTAGACGCTTAATGATCTGGCAGGGTTTTTCGAATACATACAAAACATCAAATCTTGTTTTATGAAACAAATCCCCAAGATCGCAAATAATGGCATGAGCACTTTGTTAGATTGTTTAAATCATGCTGTGAAAAAAGGTTATATCGAAAATTTCCAAATTATAAACAATTGTCTTAGTGTTCATGATGACAGATTATACTATTATCCATCGGATGTTGTTATAAAAAATTTCTATCGCTTCGAGGGGCAGTCTGATCCGCAGGATAGCTCTATCTTATATCTGATTGAAACTTGTGATGGAAGGAAAGGAACAATGATTGATGCCTATGGTGTTTATGCTGATTCGAAACTTTCAAAGTTTATGCGCGATGTCGAGAGCATTCAAAAGGTTCAGAAAAATAAAAAATGGAAATTCAGTCTTGTGAATTTGAGAATGAGTTTTCTGAAAATATTGACTTGAAGAAATTGTTGTCTTCTTTTTTTAATTCTGGGTTCTAAATTTTTAATTATGAATTTGTGAGCATCTATACAATAAGTACAAATGTAAAACGCGTGTTGCTTCTTTTAGCAGCTATTCCGTTGATTGCTGCCGTAGGCTATTTCAATTATAATATCTATATTCTTTCTAACCAGCGTGCTTCTATAAAAAAAGATTATAGCATTGTTAACAACATCACACGCGGGTTATTATCAGTAAATGCCTGGAAAGATTACCTTGTACAGATTGTTACTCATCGTATCGATGACTTTGAATTCACTCCGGAACAAGAGGCCATAATGAAGGTTCAACTTGAGCATGTTCTACATACCGTTATCGATAAAGCAGATTCACTTGTTCAGCAAAAACAAAAAACGTTTAAGGGAAAGGTTAAACAATTTGCCTTCAATGCATTTGTTGATGAGAAAAAAATACACGCCAAAGTTCCGATATTTTCTCAAACCATTATTGACGAAATAAAGAAACCTGCTAATAAAGAGAAACTAAAAAATCTGGCATTGGCTAAGATTGCCGAGTATGGAAGTATAACCTATGATAGTGCAAATGATGTTGCTCGTGTTGATTATATTTTTGCAACATACAATGTCTGCGATCTGGATTCTTTCAACTCCAAATGTCTGTCTGCATTAATCGACATAGACAATCAAATGTATTTTTATACATTCCTGGTAATCAGTTTTGTGGTTGTCTTTCTCTTGCTTTGGCTGATCGTTAGAAAATCACCCGAATTGTTTAATACATTATATACAGCATCCATTGTTATGGCACTTATTGTTTTGGTTGCTGGTCTAACCTCACCCATGATAGAAATAGATGCGAGAATTAAAGAGATGAGTTTTCTTTTAATGGGCGAAACGATTTCCTTTCACGATCAGGTTATATTCTTTCAAAGTAAAAGTATTATAGATGTTGTGCATATACTTATTGAAACAGGAAAATGGGATTCCATTTTTGTAGGAATTTTAATACTGATCTTTAGCATACTCTTTCCTCTTACGAAATTGATCTGCAGTAAAATTTATATGGGAGCAAGCCCTCAGTTGAGAGAAAACAAGTTGATTACCTTCTTTGCTTTTAAATCAGGAAAGTGGTCAATGGCCGATGTTTATGTTGTGGCTATTTTTATGGCGTACATTGGCTTTAAAGGAATTCTGGACAACCAACTTAATAAGCTTAGTATGAAAACGGAATCCCTCGCCAGTATATCCACTAATGAAACTACGCTTCAACCAGGCTTCTTACTTTTTGTGTGCTTCGTATTGTTTACCCTGTTGCTCTCAACAATTCTGGAAAGGATCAGTGCGCCTGTTGTAAAAGAAGGTGCTGTTAAAACAATTGGAGATTCTCAATTCGCATAAAGAATTGTTGAAACGTATTACTCCTCATGTGTCATATAAATTCATGATTTAATCAAATCTCGACCTGAACTAATTTCGCAATCCTTTCCTAGCAGTAAATGAATAGCTTCGTTATTCAAAGTAAGGCTTCATTAAATATTTTTGCCCAGAACTAAAAATTTGATGTTGTCGTATTGATTACTGTTATAACTTTACCCCGATGACCAATCATGCCAACGTCCTTATTATTGACGATGAAGAAAACCTTCGGAAGTTAATGGCTCGCATTATTGAACTTGAAGGATATCAGGTTTACCAATCGGGAACAATAAAAGAGGGATTGAAGCAACTCGCTAAAGAAACTATTCATGTTGTTATTTCTGATGTAAAACTTCCCGATGGAAATGGTGTTGACCTGGCGTTAAAAATTAAACAGGATTATCCGGCAACAGAAGTCATCGTCTTAACAGCGTACGGTACTATTGAAGACGGTGTAAAGGCAATTAAAAATGGAGCGTTCGATTATCTGACAAAAGGACAACATCAGGAGAAAATTATTCCATTGTTAACGAAAGCTTCTGAAAAAGCTCAGCTCCAGCAAAAAATCTCCATCCTTGAATCAAAACTTTCGCAAAAATTTGGACTTGCCAATGTGCTAGGTAATAACAAGCAACTTCAACAATGCATAGATCTAGCCCGAAAGGTGGCAGCAACAACTACAACTGTTCTTCTGTTAGGCGAAACAGGAACAGGAAAAGAAGTTTTTGCTGAAGCTATTCATTACGAAAGTCCGCGGAAAGGAAAATCATTTGTTGCCTTGAACTGCAGTGCTTTTCCGAAAGATTTACTAGAGAGTGAACTCTTTGGTTATGTTGAAGGAGCTTTTACAGGCGCAACAAAATCTAAAAAAGGTTATCTCGAAGAAGCACATGAAGGTACGTTATTCCTTGATGAAGTAGGTGAAATGAATATTGATCTCCAGGCAAAACTCCTGAGAGTATTAGAAGCTGGTGAATTTTATCGGATAGGTGATAGCAAGTCGAGAAAAGTTAACGTGCGCTTTATAGCAGCAACAAATCGAAATCTTGAGAAAGAATCTGAAAATGGAAATTTTAGAAAAGATCTTTTTTACAGGCTTTCAGTCTTTACAATATCATTACCATCACTGCGGGATAGAAAAGATGATATAGCGCTTTTAGTAAAATATTTTGTAACACAATTTTCCCTGAAGACAAATAAAAAGGAACCTGTGATTACGGATGGATTTCTGAAAGCATTGCAAAGCCATACCTGGAAAGGCAACATACGTGAGTTGAAAAATGTCATTGAAAGGAGCGTTATCCTTTCAGATCAATCTCTTGAATCTTCAATTCTCCCATCCGACTTTAATGTTGACGAGGAAGGAAATTCATTTGATCTCACTCATGTGGAGAAGAAACACATTATAAAAGTTTTAGCCCATACCAATGGGAATAAAACACAGACCGCGAAACTTTTAGGCATAAGCCTTACAACGCTCTATCAGAAAATAAAAGACTACAATTTAGCGTAGCTATTGTTCTTCTGTCTTTTGCAAATCCAGTCACCTGTTTTTTTAAGAGATCATCATTGGTAAGAACCTTCATCATTCCAGATTGATCAATATTTTTCTGAGGATCTATACTCCCAACAGCTAAATCACGTATCGATTTAAACCTTCAATTTCTGTAAACACACTACAGTTTCCGTAGGGTCAAATTTTCTCCCAATAAGCTAACCTCTTGATAATTAATATTTTGATTTTTCAGGCATATCTGTTGCCAAATGGCTTTCAACATAATGATTATCAACTATGATTAACGAGAGAATTGCCATTGTTATGCTGGACGGTGAGGTTCCTGACAAGAAAAATGATCCTCATCATACCAAGCAGTTTTACAAATCCATTCAATCTTTTGCAGACGCTTCCTTACGGTTATGTGATGAAGGAAAATTTAAAAAATTAGAACAATTTCTAAAGGCGGCGCTTAAACTTTTTAAAGAAGGTAATGCTACTGTAAAGAACGGGATAGTGAATGTCTATCTGTATACACTTTCTCATTCACTGGATAGACATGCAGAGGCACAACGATGGATTGAACCCTTTATGCCAAAAGAACTCCGGATTGAATATGCTCGTCAGCAATACGCAAGTGGAGTTTAAAATAAAACATATCCTAAACTAAATAGATAATAAAATATGATGACACTAATTCTGATAGCAGCAACGCTGGCTTGCTTCGCTCTATTCTTTAAATCAATTGACTACTTCGAAAATATATAAATGTATGGTTGCCTTATTTATTATTTCAATTCTGGTATTTCTATACCTGTGTTATGTACTCGTTAAACCTGAAAAATTTTAAGATATGAATACTGAAATTATTGGTATCATTTTCATCTTCCTTGTTACCATTGCTCTTGCTTATCCACTTGGGAAATATATAGCCAACGTTTACCTCGGCGAAAAAACGTTATTTGATCCAATCTTTAATCCGCTTGAAAAAATATTTTACAAGATTAGCCGAATCGATCCAACGAAAGAAATGACATGGCAGCAACATTTAAAAGTGTTGCTTACTATTAATATCGTTTGGTTTGTATATGGCATGCTTGTACTCATGAACCAGGGCTGGCTTCCATTGAATCCGGATGGCAATCCCTCCATGACACCAGACCTTGCCTTCAATACAACGATCAGCTTTGTTACAAATACTAACCTGCAACATTACTCAGGCGAATCTGGTGTTTCATATTTTGGTCAGCTTACGTTGATGCTTTATCAATTCATAAGTGCTGGTGCAGGTATGGCGGCGTCAGCAGTTTTGTTTAATGCCCTTAGAGAAAAATCGTCTACTCAGCTTGGTAACTTCTATGAGTACTTTTTAAAATCATGTACAAGAATATTGTTACCGATCTCTTTTGTAGTCGCTATCATTCTTGTGTTCAGCGGAACTCCGATGACCTTTGAAGGTAAAGACACCATTACTTCTTTACAAGGAGACACAGTACAAGTATCACGAGGTCCTGCAGCAGCGATGATTGCCATCAAACAAGTAGGAACAAATGGTGGTGGTTATTATGGCGTTAACTCTGCTCATCCACTTGAGAATCCAAATTATCTGACAAACATTGTTGAGACAATTTCCATTCCGCTTATTTCCATTGCGCTTGTATTTGCATTGGGTTTTTATCTGAAGAGAAAGAAACTCGCCTGGATGATCTTTGGTGTTATGACGATTGGTTTTTTGCTTTTCCTCATCCCAACAGTTTATCTGGAGATGAAAGGAAATCCAGCTATATCACACATGGGAATCAATCAGTCGCTGGGAAGTATGGAAGGAAAAGAAGTTCGCTTTGGTGGAGCAGCCTCAGCATTCTGGGCAATCGTTACAACGTGTACATCTAACGGTTCTGTTAACGCTATGCATGATAGTCTTACAGCATTATCAGGGATGTTTACCATGCTTGGTATGGAGATCAATGCATTCTACGGCGGTAAAGGTGTTGGTCTGTTAAACTTCTACATCTTCATCATCATTGCTGTTTTTATTTCAGGCTTAATGGTTGGACGTACTCCTGAATTTCTTGGAAAGAAAATTGAAGTGCGTGAAATGAAAATCGCTATGATTGTTTTCCTACTTCATCCATTTCTAATTCTTGCAGGAACAGCACTTTCATCTTACCTGTTTTACCTCCATCCTGATTATGCATGGCTGAACAACCCAGGCTATCATGGCTTCTCTGAAATGCTTTATGAATACACATCTTCATCAGCAAACAATGGAAGTGGCTTTGAAGGATTGGGTGACAACACACCATGGTGGAACATTTCATGTGGATTGATTATGCTACTCGGACGTTTCATTCCCATTATCGGTCCGGTTGCTATTGCTGGAATTCTGGCAGAGAAAAAACATATTCCTGAAAGTGCCGGTACATTAAAAGCTGACACTGGAACATTCGGGGTTATGGTGTTTGCCGTAATCGCCATCCTGGTTGCCTTGTCTTTTTTCACTGCACTGGCTTTAGGCCCAATCGCAGAGTATTTCAGTATGAATTAATTTATCACGCATAATCTATTTAAAGAAATTAGTTATGGCTATTAGAGAAAGAAAAACACCAATATTTCAACGTGATCTTGTAAAAGAAGCATTGAAACAATCATTTATAAAACTTAATCCTAAAATCATGTTTCGTAATCCGGTGATGTTCACTGTTGAGATCGGAACAGTGGTTATGCTTGTTGTTTGTATCTGGGTGCTCATTGGGGAAAAATCACAAGGCTCATTTGGATATAACCTTTCCATTTTTTTCGTGCTGCTTCTTACCGTGTTGTTTGCCAATTTCGCTGAGGCAATTGCTGAAGCAAGAGGCAAAGCACAAGCAGACAGCTTGCGCAAAACACGTGAGGAAACACCTGCAAAAGTTGTCACTGATAACGGAAGCATTGTAACCAAATCATCAAGTCAATTAAGAAAAGGTGACGTATTTGTCTGCGAAGCAGGTGATATCATTCCCGCTGACGGAGAAATTATAGAAGGCATTGCAACCGTAGATGAAAGTGCTATAACAGGCGAGTCTGCTCCTGTGATTCGTGAATCTGGTGGCGATAAATCATCAGTTACTGGTGGAACAAAAGTTTTATCAGATAAAATAAAAGTACATGTAACAGCTCAGCCCGGTGAGAGTTTTCTTGATAAGATCATTGCATTGGTCGAAAATGCATCACGACAAAAAACACCAAATGAAACAGCATTAACAATTTTGCTGGCAGCTTTTACACTCATTTTTATTATTGTGTGTGTAACACTTCAGCCATTTTCATTATATGCTAACACGCCAATCACCATTGCTGCTTTCATTTCTCTTTTTGTTTGTTTGATTCCTACTACTATAGGTGGATTACTTTCAGCGATTGGTATTGCCGGCATGGATCGTGCCCTAAGTGCGAACGTTATTACCAAATCAGGTAAGGCCGTTGAGACTGCTGGCGATCTCGATACTATTTTACTAGATAAAACCGGAACAATCACTATTGGTAATCGCAAGGCTACACACTTCTATCCTGCTAATGGTATAGGTGAGGATAAGCTGATTGAATGCGCTACCATTGCTTCGCTTGCAGATGAAACTCCTGAAGGTAAATCTATTGTTGAACTTGCTGCCTCAAAAGGATTCAAACATCCTGATGCTATCGGAAGCACATCTGATTTTTCTTACGGAATACCAAATGCTAAAATTATTAAGTTCTCTGCTGAAACAAGAACGTCAGGTATTGAGCTTGATGGAAGAAGTATTCGCAAAGGAGCATTTGATGCTATTAAAAGTCTGACAGAAAAAAGTGGTCATGGTATGCCTGCTGAAATTGTAACAACAGTTAAAGCAATTTCTTCCAATGGAGGTACACCACTTGTTGTTTCTGAAAATAATGTAGTGCTCGGTGCTATTGAACTTCAGGATATCATCAAGCCTGGAATACGTGAACGTTTTGAACGCTTGCGCAAAATGGGTGTAAAAACCGTAATGGTGACCGGCGACAATACATTAACAGCAAAGTATATCGCTGAGAAAGCAGGTGTTGATGATTTCATTGCAGAAGCAAAACCAGAAGACAAAATGGAATACATCAAAAAAGAACAAGCTGCTGGTAAACTTGTAGCCATGATGGGCGATGGAACAAATGACGCTCCTGCGTTAGCACAAGCTGATGTTGGTGTTGCTATGAACAGCGGTACAGCTGCTGCAAAAGAAGCTGGCAACATGGTTGATCTTGATAATGATCCAACCAAGCTGATTGAAGTTGTGGAAATTGGCAAACAATTATTAATGACACGCGGTACGCTTACAACATTCAGTATTGCCAACGATGTTGCCAAATACTTTGCTATTGTACCAGCGTTGTTTATTGTTTCTATACCTGCTTTGCAAGGTTTGAACATCATGAATCTTTATAGTCCACAGAGTGCAATTCTCTCTGCTATTATTTTCAATGCCATTATTATTCCGATGCTCATTCCGTTGGCATTGCGTGGTGTTGCTTATAAACCTATAGGGGCAGCAGCGTTGTTGAGAAGAAACCTTCTGATCTATGGCCTTGGTGGTATTGCTGTTCCTTTCGTCGGAATAAAAATTATTGATTTAATTATTGCATCCATTATTTAATTAACCATGAAAAATCACATCATATCATCCATACTATTAACAATCTGCTGTATTGGTTTTTTCTGCGGCGCTTATACCGTTGCAGTTTGGGGCATCGCTCAACTTGCAGACAATAATGGAAAAGGAGAAATTATAAAATACAGTGCTGACAGTGAGCGATATGGTTTTGCCAATGTAGGGCAAACCTTCACGACTGATAATTATTTCTGGTCACGTCCATCTGC
Source organism: Cyclobacteriaceae bacterium (assembly GCA_035493595.1). Classification (GTDB taxonomy): domain Bacteria; phylum Bacteroidota; class Bacteroidia; order Cytophagales; family Cyclobacteriaceae; genus DATCRE01. The sequence goes on from DATJHZ010000022.1 coordinate 12,876, forward strand.
TGTTGGATATAATGCTGCGGGTTCTGCTGGAAGTAATAAAGGTCCTTCCAATCCGGATTATCTTGCGCAAGTGCAGGCAAGGATAGACACTTTTATGGTTCATAATCCATCAATCAAAAAAGATCAAATTACTGCAGACTTGGTTACAGCATCGGGTAGTGGATTAGATCCTGACATTTCGCCAGCGAGTGCAAGAATTCAAATTGCTCGCATTGCACACATCCGAAAGATAGATCCTAAAAAACTGGAGGCCTTAGTAGACGAGCATAGTAAGAGTCCTTTGATGGGAATGTTTGGACCAGAAAAAGTAAATGTTCTTCAATTAAATATTGCTTTGGATAATCTGAAGTAATCATCAAATTGTTTCACCATAAAATCAATCTTATTTAGTTGTTTTTAGAAAAATGAAGAAACTTATTATTGGTCTGCTGCTATTGTTAAGTACACAATTAACAAAGGCGCAGGATGAACAAAAGACGTCACCACTCACTGTAAGCGGCTACTTAGAAACATATTATATTTATGATTTCAACAAGCCGGTTAACAATACGCGTCCGGGATTCATTTACTCTTTCAATCGGAACAATGAAGTGAATCTTAACATAGGCATGATACGCGCCGCTTATAATACAGAAAAAGTGAGGAGTAACCTGGCATTGATGACGGGTACGTATGCAAACGCCAACCTTGCTTCTGAACCTGGTGTGCTAAAAAATATTTATGAGGCCAATGCCGGAGTAAAAATTTCATCAGGAAAAAATATTTGGATTGATGCTGGTATCTTTAGCTCACATATTGGTTTTGAGAGTGCTATTGGTAAAGATTGCTGGAATCTGACCCGAAGTTTGTTGGCCGATAATAGTCCATACTACGAAGCGGGCGCCAAAATTTCTTATACAACAGATAATGGAAAATGGTTTTTATCTGCATTGATATTGAATGGATGGCAACGAATCCAACGCGTGGATGGAAATTCACTTCCGTCATTTGGAACACAAGTTACACTCAAACCAAACGAAAATGTAACCTTGAACAGCAGCACGTTTGTTGGAACGGATAAGCCAGACAGCGCCCGATTAATGCGTTACTTCCATAATTTTTACGGCATCTTTCAGGTGTCATCAAGGTTTGATGTTACGCTTGGTTTTGATTACGGCTTGCAGCAGAAAACTATGCATGCATCTGCGATGAATACCTGGTACTCGCCGGTTTTAATTTTAAGATTCAAAGCGAATGATAAAGTTACTCTCGCAGCAAGAGGAGAGTACTATGACGATAAGAACGGCGTCATTATAGCAACAGGCACAACTAACGGATTTAAAACCACAGGTATGTCATTTAATCTTGATTACACTGTAAGCACCAATGTTTTGTGGCGTACAGAAATCAGGATGTTGAATAGTCAGGATAAAATATTTACAAGGGAGAACAAAGCAACCAGCGATAATTTATTTACGGGTACGTCACTGGCAATAAGCTTTTAGCTTTCAGTATTGTCTCCGGATAATTATTAATAAATGGTGACTCTTGTTTGGGAGTCACCATTTATGGTTTGTTGATACGAATGCATTTTAATTGATTACTGATTCATGGAAGACAAAGAAAAATCAGTTGAACATTTTCTTAACCTCATCCGGAAATCCAAACGCGGAAAATTTAAAGTCTACGTTGGTATGAGCGCCGGTGTAGGTAAATCTTTCCGCATGTTGCAAGAGGCCCGCAGTATGTTGAAGAATGGGGTGGATGTAAAGATCGGGTATATTGAAACACACAACCGGAAAGAAACAGAAGATCTGATGGAGGGCTTACCTGTTATTCCACGGCGCAAAATTTTCTATAAAGGGAAAGAACTTGATGAAATGGATCTCCAAGCCATTCTGAATGTTCATCCTGAAATTGTTATTGTCGATGAACTTGCTCACACCAATATAGAAGGAAGTAAAAATGAAAAACGTTGGCAGGATGTATTGCAAATTCTTGATGCCGGAATAAATGTGATCAGTGCATTAAATATTCAGCATATAGAAAGTCTTAATGAAGAGGTTCAGCAAATTACTGGTATTGAAGTTAAGGAACGTGTGCCCGATCGTATTCTCCATTTAGCAGATGAAGTAGTAAATATTGATCTTACGGCTGATGAACTGATAGCGCGGTTGAGAGAAGGCAAGATTTATCATCCTTCCAAAATCGAAACAGCATTGAAGAATTTTTTTCAGGCTGAGAAAATTCTTCAGCTTCGCGAACTGGCATTGAAAGAGGTAGCAGCCCAGGTTGAACGAAAAGTTGATACAGAGGTAACAATCAACACCAAGCTTCGTCATGAAAGATTTTTAGCATGTATCAGCAGCAATCATGAAACGGCTAAAATGATTATACGAAAAACATCGCGGCTTGCAGGTTATTATAATTCAAAATGGTTTGTGTTGTATGTGCAAACTACAAAAGAAGACTCCAATCGTATTAAACTTTCAGTGCAGCGTCATCTTATTAACAACCTGAAGACTGCAACAGAGCTGGGTGCTGAAGTTATACAGGTAAAGAGCGAGAATATTCCGGGATCAATTGCAAAATTGGCAGAAGAGAAGCAAATTACAACGGTATGTATAGGTAAGCCTCATCTTCATCTATGGCAGGTGATTCTCAACACTAACATTTTTAATCGCCTGCTGAACAAACTTTCTGATTCTGATATAGACCTTATTATTCTGTCATGAGCATAAAAGCCAAAGTAACATTGGGTGTTGTTTTTCTTTTCACTGTAATTTTAACCATTGCAGGGCTGGGATTATACTATCTCAAAGAATTAGCTCAGGATTCTGAAAATATTTTAAAAGATAACTACGAGACCCTTGAGTATACAAAACGAATATTAGAAAGTTGTGACAGTCTGGATCGTGATTCGGTACGTGCTTTATCTGTAATAGAAAAAAATCTTCGTGAACAGGAAGAAAATCTGACGGAGCCCGGCGAACGCGATTTAACACATGCCATGAGGATTGTATTTGAAAGAATAAAAAATAATGGCGTTAACAATGTAGACATAGCTGAGATTCGCAGGTTATCACTGGCTATCCAGGAATTAAACATGCAGGCCATCATCAGAAAGAATGCATTCACTCAACAGACAGCTTCTAAAGCATCTACCTATCTCATAATGATTGGAACAGTTATCTCGTTGATAGCTTTTACATTCATCATGAACTTTCCGGGTTATATAGCCAATCCTATTATTCAATTAACAAAGAGTATCAAATCAATTGCCAATAAGAAATACGAAGAGCGTTTGCATTTTGAAAGGAAAGATGAATTTGAAGAATTGGCAGAAGCTTTCAATAAGATGGCCGAAAAACTCGATGAGTATGAGCACAGTAATCTGGCAAAGCTGTTGTTCGAAAAGAAAAGAATTGAAACAATCATTAATCGAATGACTGATCCTGTCATTGGTTTAGATGAAGATAATAATGTGGTTTTTGTAAATGATCAGGCATATTCTTTGTTGAATCTCACACCTGATAAAGTTATAGGACGATATGCGCCGGATGTGGCTCTCCATAATGATTTGTTCCGAAGTCTTATTCGTAAAGATGAGACTGGAAATTCAGGATTGGTTAAAGTTGTCATTTCCGGAAAGGAAAATTATTTTTCCAGGGAAGTGATTACGATACGATATTCGCCAACAGGTGAAAATGAAACGCTGCATATTGGGGAAGTTATACTGTTGAAGAATATCACTTCATACAAGGAACTTGATCTTGCCAAAACCAATTTCATTGCCATGATCTCTCATGAGCTTAAAACCCCAATAGCATCATTACAGATGTGTGCAAAACTATTGAAGGATGAACGCGTGGGCACTCTTAACGATGAACAGAACAATATTATACAGACATTGTCAGACGAAACAACCCGACTTTCCAGGATAACAAATGAATTACTTGATCTCTCACAAGTTGAAACGGGAAATATCAAACTTAATATCCAGAAGAGCGACTCTGGTGAAATTGTAAATTTTGCATTGGAGGCTGTGAAGTTTCATGCAGAACGCAAACATGTTAAACTTGATGTACAGCTCCCTGCTAAAGTTCCTTTCGTACTCGCCGATCTTGATAAAACAACATGGGTCTTGGTTAATTTTTTGACAAATGCCATCCGATATAGTCCGGAGAATGGAACAGTAATTTTAAAATGTCAGAGCGAAAATGATCGTGTAAAATTTTCAGTTGAAGATTATGGTCCGGGTATTGATAAAAAATATATCAACCGTATTTTTGAAAAGTTCTTTCAAGTGCCAGGTTCACCTTCAGGAACAGGTTTAGGACTGGCTATATCAAAAGAGTTTATTGAAGTGCAAGGCGGAGCTATTTCAGTTCAAAGTGAAATAGGAAAAGGGAGTGTTTTTTCATTTAGTTTAAAATCTGCAACTGTTTAATCAACAACTTATCGATCATAGGTGAATCGAAATGCTGACAAGTCAGGTTTGTAATCACGCTTTCGATTTAATTCATAATTATAGATAACCTGTCCTAAGTTTTTCATGAATGGGTAGCCAACGCTGTCGTAAGCATACGAGTCGTTGTTATAAACATCACCCACATTGCAATTAATAACAGCTGAAATCATAAACTCTACCTGGTTGTCAAAATCTATAATGTAAGCGTTGTCAATCAGGTATCCATAAGCATCGCCTACCTTGTTGAAAATACGAACGGAAGATGGAATTTTTTTATGATCCTTTCCATACATCAGAAATTTGCAGTATGCATCGTAGTATAATGCAGTGTATTGATAGTAAGGCGGGAAAGAAGTCTCACGCGGCAACTGCGACATGTATTGTAAAACAAACTGTCTGTCCTTTTCAGTGACATGAAACTGCCTGACATAAGGTACAGTTTCAGGAAACAACAATGCACGTAGTAACATTGTTTGCGTAGTGATCGGATAGAAATTCTTGTACGTGAAATCAAATGGTGTATTTGAGAAGTTGTCGAAGTTATCGTAGTGACTTTTGCCTTTTAATACAATCTGCTTTGGAAGTATAGAGTCAGAATTAACAAGCATGTTCTGCTGATACATAACGGTATCATTTCTTACAAATCGTTTTGCCTCTGTATGTCGGTTTTGATCTGGCGGCAACGGGCGCTCAAGTCTATGAAGTATCGTTGCGTAATAACCTTTCTTAGATAGTGAATCATTGATTGCCTTCTGTCCAACAAATTCATAGAGTCTGTTATAGGCATCATTGTCGCTTACAACCAATATTTTTCGAGTGTAGTGCGCAATGGAAGGCAAACCATTTTCAGATGTGCTATCACGGCTAACAGAAAATTGCCCTGCATAAACACTATCGCTAAACATGGGTGTGAATTTATCGAGGCCTTTAATATTAAGATGGTTAAGTTTTTCAAGAGCCAGCAAAGCCATGGGCAATTTTACAGTTGATGCCGGATAGAAATACCGAGTAGAGTCTACATTATAATAAAAGGATTTAAAGGATGGTCGATTACGATCATCGCGATTGATCATGGTATAAATAATCTGAACTTCTAATTTGTCTTTGTTATCAATGATGGATTTAAACGTTGAAGATTCTGATAACATCAGGTTTTCAATAAGACTTTCATCTTCTTTTATAGGCTTTTCGCAGGAGAAAAGACACCCAAGAAGTAGTAGAAAAAGAAAGTTTCTCATCGTTGTTCAGGTTCAATGCGGTTAAAGTAACTTTTTTATCGCTAAAGCTGGTTCGATTTTTGAATAAATTTAAAATAACGTCTCGCTTCAACGAGAATGAATTGTTATTTTAGTAGATGATTATTAACAAAAATGAATCGCTGGTAATATCTATTAATTGATCATTTACGTTAACTATCCAAACCGCAGCGTTATGAAAAAGCTTTTAATTTTTTTCGCATTTACTTCAGTTACTACCATAGGCTTTTCTCAATCGCTTATTGGTAGCTGGCAGCTGGTGAAAGAATCCACTTGTATAGAAGAGAACATGCCTGAGAGTGATGATGATGATCATGAATTGCTAGCGGACATGAAGAGCAGGGATGATAAAACACCGCAAGTACTTCGCTTTAAAGACAATCAGAATGGTGATGAGAGTACACATATACTGCATACTACCAAAGCTTCTAACAAAACAAACTTTCTTTACAAGTTTGATGGTGCAACGCTATATATTTTAGACAAGCAATCACATACACTTGTCAACACCTTTAATGTAGAGTCAGCTCCGTCAGATTCCCTCATCCTCTCTAATGCTGCCCGGCCCTGTGAGACTAAAATATTTGTGAAGATTAAGTAACGCTTATTCAGTTAAAAAATATTTCCATACTTCTTTAATCTGGTCTGCCCCTGGCCCAACGGGTAATGATACATCCATGACAGGCATATTATGTCTCGCCTTAAATTTACCGGCCGCAATATTTTCGGGATAGTTAATATACAAAGCTTTGTAGTTTATAAAAGTTGGTCTCTCAGCTGATGAGGTATCAGCGGCCAGTAACATTCGCATATCTTTCCAGATGCTATAGATTTCTTTTGAAGGAATAACCTCGTCGCGTTTGTGCATCAAGCCGTAAAAACGATCAGCTGGCGTTGCAAAATATTGTGAACACCAGCTCGCGGAATGTTTGTATAACTCTGAATAATCAGCGGGTGAAGAAAAACAGATGACACGATCGGCTTCATATTTTTTAGCAAGGTAAGCTGCATGCCCGCCCCCTTGAGAGTGACCCGTCAACAAACATTTTTTAAAGTCTATTGTGTTTTCTGAATAGAACTGTCCCCAGTTATCAGCAGGATAATTCTTGTTGAGATATTTTAAAAGTTTGATCATGCGGTTCATAAGGCAATTGGCAGTATCAACCGCTACGTATGTGCTCAGATCATTTCCATAAATTATTTCTTCGCGATACTTTGTAAAGCATGCCGTATCAGCTACATTTTTTAAGACGCGAGATGTAACAGAGTTATTATACTGCAGATTGATAACATGGTATCCCATATCAGCAGCCATGGCCGGAAATAGTTGATAATACCTTGGGAAAGAGCTTGTGCCACCAATGAATATTAACAGCTTGTTTTTTAATGTCACACGTGTATCCACATACGCATAATGTGTCTCTTTGATTTTTTTCATGTTCTTGTCTGTATCGCGTGCCAGCACATGATATTCATGATAAGCACCAATGACAGAATCCAGGAGTGAATTACCCGACTGGTTTTTACTTGAAGGAGCGAGATCGGGACTTGAACAGCTTGCGAAGATTGCAAGAACAGCTATGAAGATTAAGGAATCAGCTTTCGTATTCATGAGGTTGAATAGTTTAAGTTCAACGAAAAGATTGATAAAGTCTGATGCTATCTAAAGATAGCTATTATTAGATTTAAGATTAAGCTCTTTTATCAAAATCCGTCGGTGCTTGCAATACCTGATTAAACGATTGGATTTGACCCCAAAAAACCGATTTTAAACATCGGCCCATCTTCCTTACCTTTGCCCCATGGTTGAAACAACGGCGAAGCGCGATATTAGAAAGCTCAAACTGGAGGAGATAAAGCAGTTTTTTGTTGAACATGGCGAGAAAGCATTCCGTGCGCAACAGGTTTTTGAATGGCTGTGGCAAAAATCGGCCAAAGATTTTGACCAGATGTCTAATATCTCTCTGCCTACCCGCGAATTATTAAAAGCCCATTTTACCATCAACCATATCATGGTAGATACCATGCAGCGAAGTGAAGATGGCACCATAAAAAATGCTGTTAAACTTCACGATGGTTTAATTGTTGAATCCGTTCTCATCCCTACCGAAAAACGTATCACAGCCTGTGTTTCTTCGCAGGTAGGTTGCAGTCTGGATTGTCGCTTCTGCGCAACTGCTCGTTTAAAGCGCATGCGCAATCTTAATCCGGATGAGATCTACGATCAGGTAGTAGCCATTAAACAACAAAGCGAAGAGTTCTTTGGCAGACCGCTTACCAACATTGTGTTTATGGGTATGGGAGAGCCTTTGCTTAACTATGCCAATGTTATAGCGGCCATTGAAAAAATTACCTCACAAAAAGGATTGAACATGGCGGCCAAAAGACTTACAGTTTCTACTGTAGGTATTGCCAAAATGATTGTTAAGATGGCTGATGATGAAGTGAAGTTTAACCTGGCAGTATCTTTGCACTCGGCATTAGATCATGTTAGGTCATCCATCATGCCTATTAACGATACAAACAACCTGGAAGAACTTGGTAATGCATTGAAATACTGGTACGCCAAACGTAAAAGAAAAGTAACGTATGAGTATGTTGTATGGAAAGGCATTAACGATACAGAAGAGCATGCACGTGCTTTGTTGAAATTCTGCAAACTGATTCCCTGCAAAGTCAACCTTATCGAATATAATCCCATTGATGATGGCGAATTTCAGCAAGCCTCTGAGAAGGCTCTGAATATGTACATGAGCATTTTAGAAGAACACGGCATTACAACACGCATACGCAAAAGCAGAGGAAAAGACATTGATGCGGCCTGCGGCCAGCTCGCGAATAAAAGTTAAAATATGGGCGTTAATTAAAAACTATTTCCCCTCGAAATCCATCTATGTAAAATTACAACAGCGCGCATCAAGCCAATGAATTTCAAAATACTTTTGGGGATAGGAATAATCTTACTTGCAACGTCGTTTTCATATTCGCAATCCAAAAAAGTAATTATCAAAGGCATCGTTGTTGATTCCATATCGTTAGCATCTCTTCCAAACATTACGGTGCAAGTGAAAGGCAAAACAAATGGCACCATCTCAAATGCCAACGGCTCTTTTATTATTGAAGCCCTGGATGTTGACACATTGATATTCTCATCCATCGGATATCGTAAGCTCGAGTATCCGTTATTTGATGATGAAGATGAAGTTTTAATTCGCATGCGCGAAAACTATGTATTGCTGAAAGAAGTTACTGCACTTTCTCCTCACGTTGATAAATACGTTATTAAAGAAAGACCTATCGTAACACCATCACTTGCAGAAGGCATATTCTCGCCTTTCACCTATTTTTCTAAAACCGAAAAAGAAAAAAGAAAACTGGTTAAGCTCCGGGAAGAGAATAAAAAGATTAAGACCTACGTGCAAATTGTAAATGATCCGGATTTGAAAGATGAAATAATGGAAAAATTCAGGCTTAAAGAAAAGGATTATTACGAAATACTCGCAAAATTTAACCAGCAAAACAGACAGGCCGCCTATATGAATAATCCGGTTGAGATTCACAGGCTTCTGTTGAATTTCTTTAGATTACATGCCCATGAGTGAAGAAAAACATTTTCAGAGTTCAGAAAAAGTAAGAGACTTTGTTATTGGCATGTCTGATGGCCTCACAGTTCCATTTGCACTTGCTGCAGGCTTAAGCGGTGCTGTTGATTTATCATCTATTGTTATTACTGCCGGACTGGCCGAAATAGCAGCAGGCTCCATCGCTATGGGATTAGGCGGATATCTTGCAGGTCGTACAGAAATTGAACATTACGACTCAGAAGAACGACGTGAGTATGAAGAAATTCAAACACTGCACGAAGTAGAAATTCGAGAGACAAAAGAAATTTTTGCAGCCTATGGCCTGAATGAAGAATTGCAGGAAACCATTGCCCGCGAGATGGCCAAGAATCCTAAAAGCTGGGTCGACTTTATGATGCGCTTTGAACTTGGCCTTGAACGACCAAATAAAAATCGTGCTCATCAGAGTGCTTTGATCATAGCAGGTTCATACATCATCGGAGGGCTAATTCCATTAAGTGCTTACTTCTTTACAGACAATGTTCAAAAGGGGTTGATGTACTCATCGATCATAACCTTCTTTTGTTTGATAGGCTTTGGCCTGATAAAAAGTAAACTTACGGGTCAGCCTTTGTTTAAAGGTGCACTTCGAGTAACACTGGTTGGTGCGCTGGCTGCTGCTGCCGCTTTTGGTTTGGCCAAACTCATCACCTGAGCAGGGGCACATTCACATTTTAACTATTAAAAACTGATACATTATCATTCTTATAAGCATGCAACTTCATGTTGTTTAGCCACAAGGATATTTGCATCTTTCCAACAAAATTAAATCAATGGACGAACTCGTAAATAACCTGAGAGAGGCGCTGGCGTTATCACCGACAAATACACCCCTTCGATTGTCACTCGCAGAGGCACTTCTATCCATGAAGAACTATGCTGAAGCAGAAGTAGAATTTAAAGTAGTACTAGACAATCAACCTCAGAATACTCAGGCCAAAACAGGTCTGGCGAAAGCGTATTTTGAGCTGAAGAAATATTCAACCGCGATCGTTATTACGGAAGAACTTCTGGAAGCAAGACCTAATGATGTTAACCTCATCATAATCATGTGCAAATCATTATTGCGCAACAAGGAAATTCAAAAAGCCATTGACTATTACAAGAAAGCACTTGAACTTAATCCTGCCTTGAAGGATGATGAACTCGATCAGAATCTACGAAGCACAAATGTACTTCAGGGTGAAGGCGATGTTGAAAACATTCTTGAATCTATTGAGCAAGACGAACGGAATATTGAAAAGCCTGCCATCAACTTTGATGATGTAGGTGGTATGAATAAAGTAAAGGAAGAGATTAAAATAAAAATTATCCAACCTCTTCTTCATCCTGAACTATATAAAGCATACGGTAAAAAAATTGGAGGAGGTATTTTACTCTACGGTCCTCCGGGTTGTGGTAAAACATATTTAGCCAGAGCTACTGCCGGACAAATCAACGCCAGCTTTATATCCATCGGTATCCATGATGTACTAGATATGTGGATTGGCAGCAGCGAGAAGAAGCTGCACGAATTATTTGAACTTGCGCGCCGCCAGACACCGTGTGTTTTATTCTTCGATGAAATTGATGCATTAGGTGCAAGCCGTTCAGATATGCGTCACTCCAGTGGCAAAATGTTAATCAACCAATTTCTCACTGAGCTTGATGGCGTTCAGTCATCCAACGATGGTGTTCTGGTTCTTGGTGCTACCAATGCGCCCTGGCATCTTGACTCTGCCTTTCGCAGACCCGGTCGATTCGATCGGATCATTTTTGTGCAACCACCCGATACTGAAAGTCGTGAATCTGTTTTGAAAATATTATTGAAAGATAAACCAGTTGCTGCTGTTGACTACGCAGGGTTAGCTAAACTCACACAGGATTTTTCAGGAGCTGATCTCAAAGCAATCATTGATGTTGCCATTGAAGGAAAACTTCGCGAATCCTTTGAGACAGGAACACCGTTGCCCATTCAGACAAAAGATTTAGCTGCCGCGCAAAAACAAGTGAAGCCTTCAACCAAAGAATGGTTTAACACTGCACGTAACTATGCGCTCTATGCCAATGACTCTGGCTTGTATGATGAAATTCTCGACTACTTAAAGATTAAAAAATGATTGATTCCATAATGGAGCGTGCCCATCAGCTCATTCAGCTGCAACGATATAAGGAGGCCGAGAAAGAATTACGTGAGGTATTATCCATCGAGCCAAACAGGGCCGATGCATTAGCATTATTTGCTATTTGTCAAGCCGAACAAAATAACATTGAAGAAGCTGACAGACTGATTAAGCAAGCCATCAGTAAGGAACCGGATAATGATTACTTTCTTTATTTGCAGGCACTGTTTTATCTGAGACAAAATAATCTGAAAGAAGCAGAAAAATTTATTCGTACTGCAATTTCATTTCAACCACATGGTGCTGATTATTTTGGTTTGCTTGCTTCTATTAAACTCAGTCAGAAAGAGTGGCAACAAGCGCTTGATGTTGCCAACAAGGGATTAGAAGTTGATCCGGATAATTTGGTGTGTCTTAATTCAAGATCAACTGCTTTATTCAAACTTGATAAAAAAGATCTGGCGTACTCCAGCATTCAGGAGGCGTTGAATAAAGATCCTGAAAATGAATATACCCATGCTAACATTGGCTGGGGTTTGCTTGAACGTGGTGATCATAAACAAGCGCTGGAACATTTTCGCGAAGCCCTTAAAATAAATCCCAATTTCGATTTTGCGAAAGCCGGTTTGGTTGAAGGACTGAAAGCACGTTACTGGTTTTACAGAGTATTTCTCAAGTATGCTTTCTGGCTTTCTAACTTAAAAGGTAAAGCACAATGGGCTGTTATTCTCGGGTTATATTTTGGTGTGAAATTTTTAGGCTATTTATCAGAACGCAATCCTGGTCTGGCCACATTTCTAAATCCCATTATCTACCTCTATGTTGCATTTGCAGTCTCTACCTGGATTATCACGCCGCTATCAAATCTGTTTTTACGATTAAATATTTACGGACGGTATGCGCTTAAGAAAGAAGAGATTCAAGCTTCGAACTTTGTAGGCATCTCACTTTTAATCGGATTGCTCGGTGGTGTAATGTATCTCTTCGACCGCAATGATTTCTATCTGTCAGTACTTATCTATGGCGTTACCATGATGATACCACTGGCCTCTATGTTCAATAGTGAAAAGAAAAAAACAAGAACTATACTGGTAGGCTACACCATAGCGTTAGCATTAATTGGCGTAGGCGGATTGATTCAGATAGCATCAACCGGTGAGATTGGGGTTTTAGGAGCTATTTACATGGTGGGAATTGTAGCCTATCAATGGGTGGCAAACGCCCTGTTTATCAGGTAATAAGATGGGCACATGATGGGAGTTAAATCTTTAAAAAGCCATTTATCTCCCACATCTGCCTGAGATAATTATACTGAAAACCATAGTTACCTGACACCGTCATCAGACTGTGCACTCTGAACTTATTTACTTATTTTCGCCCCTTAGTTTTTAGAAATACGAACACCTCATGAACGCAAACTTTCGAAAATTCAATAACATCTTTGGTTGGGTGACTTTTGCCATCGCCCTGGTAACGTATTGGCTTACAATGGAGCCAACCGCCAGTTATTGGGACTGTGGAGAATTTATCTCTGTTTCCTATAAACTTGAAGTTCCACACCCTCCAGGAGCTCCGTTTTTCCTGCTTATTGGTAGATTGTTTTCATTCCTTTCTTTTGGAGATACTTCCAAAGTAGCCTACTGGATCAACTTCTGCAGTGTATTGGCCAGTGCCTTTACAATCTTGTTCCTATTCTGGTCTATTACGCTCTTAGGTCGTAAGCTGATGAAAGTCAACAAGCCTGAAGAACTTACAGATGATAAGATCTGGGTGTTGATGGGTGCCGGACTTGTTGGCGCGCTAGCTTGCACGTTTTCAGATTCTGCCTGGTTCTCTGCGGTTGAAGGCGAAGTATATGGTATGTCATCATTCTTTACCTCGTTTGTAGTTTGGGCCATGTTAAAGTGGGAGGTTATTGAAGATGAATCGAAAGCTAACCGTTGGTTATTGCTCATCTTCTACATGATGGGACTTTCCATTGGTGTTCACATGCTTAACCTGGTAACTATACCAGCACTATCACTCATTTATTATTTCAAGAAATATAAGCCAACCTTGTGGGGTGTTTGCCTGGCCATGGGTGTAAGCTTGTTCATCATATTATTTATTAATGACGTTATTATCCCAGGTCTTCCAACAGTAGCAGGACACTTTGAGGTATTTTTTGTTAACTCATTAGGAATGCCCTTTGGCTCAGGTGTAATTGTTTTTGGAACAATACTCCTCGCCACGCTTATCTGGGGTATTATGATTACACAGAAAAAGCAAGTTGTACTTCTGAATACGTTTTTGTTAGCAACAGCTTTTATCCTGATTGGATACTCATCATACACGGTCGTTGTTATTCGTTCAAATTTTGGAACACCAATTAACGAAGACGATCCGTCAGATGTAATGAGTTTCGTGAGCTACCTGAAACGTGAGCAGTATGGCAGTCGTCCATTGTTGTACGGACAACTTTTTACAGCCGAACTTCAAGGTTATGAAGAAGGAGATCCGGTTTACGCAAAAGGCAAAGACAACTATTACATTAAAGACAGAAAGATCACGCAGAAATATGACGACAAGGATATGACTTTCCTTCCGCGTGTTTACAGCACTGATCCAGATCACCAGGCTATCTATAGAAATATACTTGGATTGAAAGAAGGAGAAAAACCAAGTAAGATCGATAACCTCCGATACATGTTCAGTCACCAGATTGGCTGGATGTACGTGCGTTACTTCATGTTCAACTTTGCCGGACGCGAAAGTGATATTCAAAATGCAGAGTGGATGGGCCCAAATCATTGGTTTGAAAAGTTGCCTTCACAGCTTGCTGAAAATAAAGGAAGAAATAATTTCTTCATGATTCCATTCATACTTGGTCTCATTGGTATGTTCTATCAGATTGTAAACAACTCACGCAACTTTGTAGTTGTTGGTTTACTTTTTGTGTTGATGGGTGTAGCGCTTGTAGTTTACCTTAACTCACCACCAACAGAGCCCCGCGAACGTGATTACATTTATGCAGGATCATACTATGCGTATTGTTTCTGGATAGGTTTTGCAGTCATTGCGTTGGCAGATATCTTCACCAAGTTCACCAAGAACCTTAAAACGGCTGGCATCATTGCTACACTGGTTTGTCTTTCAGCCCCTGCTTTAATGGCAAAAGACGGATGGGATGATCACGACAGAGCGAAGCGTTACTACTCTGTAGACTCAGCTATTAATTATCTTCAGTCATGTGCACCCAATGCAATTCTTTTCACGGGTGGTGATAACGATACTTTCCCGTTGTGGTATGCACAAGAGGTTGAAGGCGTTCGTACAGACGTGCGTGTAGTGGTATTGAGTTATTACAATACAGACTGGTACATTAAACAAAGCATGAAAGATGCTTATGAGTCGAAAGCATTCCCGTATCATCTTGATCTGGAACATTATCGTCAGGGTGGTCCGAATGATTATCTGCCATTTAATGATATGAAGATTCAGAACATGGATCTTGTTCAGTTCCTTGACTTAATTCAGAAAGATCATAAAGCACTTCGCTTATATCCATCGGCTAATGTTGTGCCTACTAAAAACATCATCCTGTCAGTTGATGTAGATAAAGTTAAGAGCATGGGTATTATTCCGCAGGAGATGGATAGCATGGTGGTTCCTTATATGCAACTTCGTTTGCGTCGTGGTGGACTTGAGAAGAAAGATCTGGCCATGCTTGATCTGTTGGCTACTAACAACTGGGAACGTCCTATTTATGTGAACAACACATCCATGTCGCAATTCAATGTTGACCTGAGCCCATATGCTGTTCAGGAAGGAAATGCTTATCGCATTTTGCCAGTATTGAACAGACATCCACAACAAGAACTGGTAAATACGGATGTCTGCTATAAAAACATGACAGAGAAGTTTCAATATCGTGGCTTAGCTGATCCAAATATTTATTACACCAACGATTATCGCATCTCCGTATTGAATGAACGTAGCAGCTTTAATGCACTTGCCGAAGCGTTGATTGCCAAAGGTGATACAGCAAAAGCTCGTAAAGCAATTCTTTTCTCATTAGAGAAAATGCCTGATGGCCCTATTCGTTACGATTACACTACAGCACAAACTGTTGGACTATTGTTTGAAGTAGGAGAGAAGGAGAAAGCAATCGAAATTTCAAAACTCATGGGGCAACGTGCTGATGAAATGGCCGAGTACCTGATTCGTAAAGGCGATATGGGAAGAGAACTTCAGATCAATATTGTTATTCTCGGAGAGCTGCAACGTTCACTTTATAAATATGGTGAAGCAGATCTGGCCAAGAAGATGGAAGATGCTTATGAGAAATATTCTAATGCATTACAGATGGGGGCTCCCAGTCAGGCAGAATAATTTTTGATAGCTGCATATAATATTAAGAAAGAGGGCGCTCAACAGGGCGCCCTCTTTTTTGTATACCTTCCTATTTTTCCGGTAGGGAATTTCATGATGTTCGATTTTAGTAACTTCATTTTTAATTTTTCTTATGATCACGCATCCTGCCGCCGAAACTGAATTTCCTGAGACTGATACGATTGCTTCGGCCATTCGATTTATTAATAGCACAGCAAGTCACATTTTCCTTACGGGAAAAGCAGGGACTGGCAAGACTACTTTTCTGAGAAATCTGGCAAAGCGTACACATAAGCAGTTTGCAGTCGTGGCTCCAACAGGTATTGCAGCACTCAATGCAGGTGGTGTTACAGTTCACTCGCAGTTTCTATTCCCATTCGGTATGTTTCTACCCGATCAATCTATACCAGATGATTTCAATGCTGATAGTAGTTATTACACCGCTGGCATACTAGCTCACAAACATCCGCTTAACAGTGCACGCAAGCAGGTATTACGCTCTATTGATCTATTAGTGATTGATGAAGTGAGTATGCTTCGTGCTGACTTATTGGACGCTATTGATTATCGAATGAAAGCAGCAAGAGGTAATTACAATCAGAGCTTTGGTGGTGTACAACTTTTAATGATTGGTGACTTGTATCAGTTACCACCCGTTGTAAAAAAGGAAGAAGAGGAAAAAATAAAACGATATTATAAAAGCGCCTGGTTCTTTGAAGCCAAGGCGTTGCAACAAGAAGGTTTTGTCTATGTAGAATTGGATAAAATATTCCGTCAACGCGATGAGACCTTCATCAACTTACTCAACAATCTTCGGAACAATAAACCTACTAAAGAAGATATCGACGAACTGAATAAATACTATAAGCCTTCAGATGAGATTCAACATTTACGTGAAGTGATAACGCTCACTACGCACAATTATAAAGCTGATGAGTTAAATCAGAAAGCCTTAAAGGAACTTGATACGCCATCGCACATTTTTAAAGCATTGATTGATGGTGATTTTTTTGAAAGCATGTACCCGGTATTGCAACAACTTGAACTGAAAGTAGGAGCGCAGGTCATGTTCACCAAAAATGATAATGAAAACAAGGCATACTTCAATGGAAAATTGGCAACAGTAACTTCTATATCTGGTGATGATGTAGAAGTCTCCATGGCAGAGACACATGAACTTTTTAAACTTAAGAGAGCACTTTGGGAAAATAAAAAGTACACTATAAATGCTTCTACAAAAGAACTGGAAGATGAGGTGATTGGTACATTCGAGCAATACCCTGTAAAGCTTGCATGGGCCATTACAGTACATAAAAGTCAAGGTCTTACTTTCGACAGAGCTATCATTGATGTAGGTCAGGCATTTGCTGACGGACAGGTCTATGTTGCTTTATCCCGACTAAGATCGCTTGAAGGATTAATTCTACGCACACGCATTGACACCCAGGTAATCACAACCGACAAACAAATTGTTTCTTTCACTGAAACGAATAATCGACCGGCAGAGCTTGGCATGGTGATGAAAAGTAAACAACGTGATTACATCAGGTATCTCATTGCTAAAACATTTGATTTTAATTCTCTGCTCAAGGAGATCAAAGACATCCATGAGACTAACAATGAAGAAGGTAATTTCGAAGAAGAAACGATGAAGCCTGTGCTGGAGCAGATTAACAACACATTATCAGGCGAGGTTGCTAATACAGAAAAGTTTAAAAGACAACTAACAACACTCGTGGTTGAAAACCAACAAGAACTTTTGTTAGAAAGAATTAAAAGCGGCAGCATTTATTATAAAGATATTCTTCTACGTGTAATGAAAATACTTCTAACACATATAGAAGAAATGAAGAAAAAAAAAGAGTTAAAGGTTATGTTACTAATCTTACAGAACTCGATCAACTTTTTGCAAAGAAACGTGAAGAAGTAGATAAAGCATTATATCTCACACAAGCCATACTGGAAGGAAGAGACGCTTTTGATTTTGCTGAGTTAACGAAGTCGCGCATAACAGAACGTTTAACTATGCTGGATGAAATCCGAAGTTCTGTAGGAGTGAGTGATGTAAAAGGAAAAAGAACTAAGAAAAATCGAGCGCCGAAGAAAAGTAAAAAAGATGAGCCAAGCACGTATGACATAACACTAAATCTTCTGGAGAGTGGTCTTACAGTTGATGCCATTGCACAGGAGAGAGGCCTTGTACCTGCAACAATTGAAGGCCACCTGGCAAGGGCTGTTGAAGCCGGTAAACTAAGCATCTACAAGTTTATGACAGAAGAGAATGTTTCAACCATAACCGAAGCATTAAAAGAAATGCCAGAAGGATTTACTTCTAAAGATTTATTTATGAAACTGGAAGGTAATTATGGTTATGGAAAACTTCGAGCTGTGATGAGCCATACAGGAATAAAGTCCACACACCAAAAAGAAGATGGCAAGAATTTATAAAAGTAAGGATCGTTTACAGATCCTTACCTTCTCCAATTCTCTGAGCATCTACAACGGCAATGGCTGCCATGTTTACAATCTCACGTATGGAACTTCCCAACTGCAAAATATGAACTGGTTTTTTCATACCTAACAGAATAGGGCCGATAGCTTCAGCACCACCAATTTCCATTAATAATTTATAAGCAATGTTTCCTGCCGCCAGATTAGGGAAGATGAGTGTGTTGGCAGCTTTGTCTGCAAGTTTACTGAATGGATAAGTCTCTTGTTGTATTTGTATATTCAATGCAAGATTAGCCTGCATATCGCCTTCTACAATTAGATCAGGGTTTTTCTGTCTTGCCAAACTAACAGCAGCGCGTGCTTTCTCTGGGATCTCACCTTTAGCTGAACCAAAATTAGAATAAGACAACATAGCGATCCGAGGTTCGATGTCAAAGAATTTAACTCCCTTTGCTGTAAGCTCTATAATCTCAGCAAGCTCTTGTGCATTTGGATCAACGTTAACCGTGGTGTCTGAAAAGAAATATGTTCCTCGCTTGTTCAGGATGATGTACATACCCGCCACACGGTTCACACCTTCAGCCGTACCAATGATTTGAAGCGAGGGTAAGATCGTTTTTGGATAATCTTTTGTAAGTCCACTTACCAATGCATCAGCATCGCCATGTTCTACCATCATAGCGCCATAGTAGTTTCTGTCGCGCATCAGGCGTAGACTATCCTGATAGGTCAATCCTTTACGCTGACGTTTTTTATAGAACACTTCAGCATAGCGAGCAACAGTTTCATCTTCTTCACGCGGATAAATGATAGGGCAATCTTGTAAATCAAGTTGATTCTGTTCTATGAGCTTAAGTATTTCAGCTTTATTTCCCAGCAATATCGGATGGGCAATACCTTCATCTTTTAAGATTTGTGCAGCCTTTAAAATTTTAGGATGGTTAGCTTCAGCAAACACCACTCGTTTCGGACTTTGCTTTGCACGTTCGATAACGCGAGCCATTAATTCCTGATCGATGCCAATTCGTTTTTGCAACGCCACGCTATAAGCACCCCAGTCAGTTATCGGATTACGAGCAATTCCCGAGTCCATAGCAGCTTTTGCAACAGCAGGTGATACAGTAGTGATCAGTCGCGGATCAAGTGGCTTAGGAATAAGATAGTCACGACCAAACTTCATAGCATCTGCTCCGTAAGCTTTCACAACCATATCGGGTACGGGCTCTTTGGCAAGTTCCGCCAGCGCATGTACAGCAGCCAGCTTCATCTCTTCGTTTATTTCGTCAGCGCGCACATCAAGTGCTCCTCTGAAAATATAAGGGAAACCCAGAACATTGTTCACCTGGTTAGGATAATCAGAGCGACCTGTTGCCATGATCACATCAGGTCTTGATCTTTTCGCCAGATCATACGCTATCTCTGGATCAGGATTAGCAAGAGCAAAGACGATAGGGTCTTTGGCCATATTTTTTAAATCCTCAGGTGTAATGGCATCGGCAACGGAGAGCCCTGCGAATACATCAGCACCTTTCATGGCTTCCTGTAAAGTATTTATCTTATGCTCACAGACAAATTGCGATTTAATGTCATCAAGGCCAACGCGTTCTTTGTTTAACACGCCCTTGCTGTCACACATTATGATGTTTTCTTTCTTTGCACCTAGCGCGAGATACAATTTGGTACAACTCACAGCTGCTGCACCGGCACCGTTCACAACAATTTTTATATCACCAATTTTTTTTCCGACAATTTCAAGGGCATTAAGCAAAGCAGCTGAAGAGATGATAGCAGTACCGTGCTGATCATCATGCATGATGGGAATATTCATCTTCTCACGCAATTCAGTTTCTATTTTGAAACACTCCGGTGCTTTGATGTCTTCCAGATTAACGCCACCGAAAGTAGGCTCAAGCGATTTTACAATCTTAATAAAGGCATCAGGATCAGTCTCGTCAATTTCAATATCGAACACATCAATGCCTGCAAATTTTTTGAACAATACACCCTTACCTTCCATCACCGGTTTTGATGCTTCGGGTCCGATGTTGCCGAGACCAAGCACAGCGGTTCCGTTAGAGATAACCGCAACCAGATTTCCCTTTGCTGTGTATTTGTAAACATCTTCCTTGTTAGCAGCAATTTCCAGACAGGGCTCTGCAACGCCGGGTGAGTACGCAAGAGCGAGATCGAGCTGTGAACTTAATTCCTTCGTAGGGACAACTTCGATTTTACCAGGCTGCCCTTTTGTGTGATAGTTGAGGGCATCTTGTTTTCTGATTTTGATAGCCATTTTTTAATCTATTTACCCAAATATATGGTTGTATTAAATGTGCTGCTGATACTATTTAAACTCACTTATTGTGAATCTTATTCTAATAGCGTTATAGCAGGTACTAATTGCAATTAATAATCCTTAATGTATTCAATTTTTGAACTGAAAGGTAGTGTAGGTTATAGAATTTATGATTAAAATGTACTGTAAATTTTCTGTATGCCAATTAAGACTTTTTTACGTGGATACGTTCTGGCCTCAGTCGTAATTTTAATTGGAGTCTTATTACTGGTTAATATTTTTTTGATCTATGAAAATAGCCGGATCATCGAAAAAAATAAGATAAGGCAAGAGGAGGCAGAGCTAGTAAAAGTTACAACTGTTGACATTACACGCAATCTTCATTTACTTGACATGGCTATCAGAAGCTATGCGTTGGTAACTAAGCCTCGCTTTTTCCAAACGATGGATTCCGCAGCGGCAGATCGCAGCAGAATCTTCAAGCGTCTGGAGACAGCCCTTATCAGTCAACAGGCACCAATGGATGAATTTTATGCCTTGAGAGATTCGATCATTGTGTATTTTGATGTGGTGAGCCAGATGAGGGCTTATCTCCTCAACAATCAACGTGATAAATTCCTGTCAATATTAGATGAAGACCCGGGTTACATTGTTTTTTCTCAACAACAGCAGTTTGCTATTAACATCCGGAAGTTTGAAGATAAAATTACTGCAGATGCAAAAATACAATATGAACGTGCCTTGCGTGATAGTTATCTGCTTCAGGTTATTTTGTTTTTTTTAACGATGCCAACTCTTGCGTATTCGGCTTACTATGCATCTCACAGCCTTCGTACTTCTGAAAAACTCAGGCGCGCAGAAGAACTTAACAACGATATTTTGTCGCGACAAAATGCCAGACTAGAACAATTGGTAAAGGAACGTACTCATGAGATACTGGCGCAGAATGAAGAAATAACATCACAGAATGAAGAGATTGTTTCGCACAACGAACAACTTGTTGCTCAACAAACTGAAATTGAGAATCAACGAAATGTATTGGCAAGGCAAAACGAAAATCTGAAGAATGCGAAAGAGACAATTGAAAATCAAAGCGCTATTATTCAGCAGAAAAATGATGAGTTGCTGATTGAAGTGAAGCGCCAGACACAAGATCTGAAAACAACCAACCTTGAGCTTATTGAACAGAACAACAGGCTTGAACAGTTTGCATATATCATTTCACATAACCTGCGTGCACCTATGGCTCGGATTATTGGGCTGGCCCAGGTATTTGAATATGCAAAAGACCAGGAAGAGATTCGTGACATCATCAACATGATGGTTAATTCAACCACAGATCTGGATAAGGTAATAAAAGATCTGGCGCAGATCCTTGAACTTCAAAAACTGAACACACAAGTATTGGTTATTACTAGACTTGAAGATGTCATTGCAAAAACAATCCGGACACTAAAGCGAGAGATTGAAGAGACTAAAACGAATATTTCAATTCAACTGGATAACGAGACAACCATTCATACACTGCCTCAATATATTGAAAGCATCTTCTATAATCTGATCAGTAACGCCATTAAATACAGAAGACCAGATGTTGAGCCAACAATTATAATTTCATCCAGAACAGACGATAAATTTATCAGGGTTGAAATTTCTGACAACGGACTGGGAATAGATCTTGAGAAGTTCGGAGATAAATTATTTCTACTGTACAAACGCTTTCACTTTCACGTGGAAGGAAAAGGGATGGGCTTATATCTCGTAAAATCTCAAATGAGTGCCCTTGGTGGAAACATTACTGTTGAGAGTAAAATAGATGAAGGAACTACTTTTGTTCTCTTCTTTAAAAAGTGATGAAAGGGCTTTGAGTTACGAGATGAGCACTCATAGCTCGTAACTCACGGCTCGCAGCTATCTCAAGACGCCAGATATTCAATAATCCCATCGCGGATGTTACCGAATGTCTTTGCCAGTACCTGCTCATCTTCTTCAAGCAGCGTAACTCTGAAGCCTTGCAACTCTGAGCAGAAAGATGATATAGGCACAACACAAACACCTTTGGCGGCCAGCAAATAATAAACAAAACGCTTATCCATCGGCATGTTCTTCATTGGCTTACCTTCTTCATCATTAACCCAGCTTTCCACCAACGTCTTTGCCTGTGCATTACTGATCTTCATGGACTGCTCTGGCTTTAATGTACCGTCACGGAAAATGATAGTATTATAAAATGCTCCAAACGTTTCATTGAACGTAAGCTGCGGCACAGTATGTAAAATGTCAGCAATAATCTTGCTTCTTCTGCCAATGCGTTGATTAGTTAATTCCCGGTAAGGCCTGAAGCGAGCATCTCCAAATATTTTTGGAATAGCAACCTGTGGTAATTTAGTAGAACACACTTCAATCATCTTTGCATTATCCAATGCCTGACAGAACTTGTTGAAGTCTTTATCTTTATCACGATTATAATACTCCATCCATCCACAACGCGCTCCAGGCCATGGCATTTCTTTCGAGATACCTTTCATGGAGATACCAGGAACATCTTCAATGATCTCAGCCAGTGAATATGCGCGAGTGCCATTATAGGTAATGTTGATATAGATTTCGTCAGCAATCAAAAAGAGGTTGAACTCTTTGGCGATTTGCACGATGCGCTTTAACGTCTCCAATGGATAAACCATCCCGGTAGGATTATCCGGATTGATGATAAGAATACCTACTATGTTAGGATTGTATTTTACTTTATTATAAAGATCATCCAGATCTGGATACCACTTGTTGTTTGGATCAAGTTTATAAGTGATAGGTTCATGTGCAGCATGAGCAGCCTCAGCACTGGAGTGTGTTGAGTACGCAGGTGACGGGCCAATAACTCGCGATGTTCTTGAAATGAATTGATACACTTTAGAAATAGCATCACCTAAGCCATTGAAGAAACAAATATCATCAGCGTTGATCTGAACACCATTCAATGCGTTAGTCTGCTTTGCCAGAAACTCACGCGTCTCTAACATACCTTTTGACGGGCAGTAGCTGTAGGTATCATCCTGCTTCATCAGATCAGAGATAATGTCTTTGATCCATACAGGCATCTGATGATGTTTTTGAATTGGGTCACCAATGTTTTCCCATGAAATCTCAACGCCTACTTTTTTGAGTTGCTCAGCTTTCTTTACGATCTCCCGGATCTCGTAACTTAATTCGCTGGCACCGCCGCTTAATAACTTCTGACGCATTGCTTACTTAAAATTTTAAAGGCCAAATATAAAAGAAAAGTATGTCTGGTTAATGTGTGTGGACTGAACAAGAAAAAAGCCCCGGCGGGGCTTCTTCATGATTTTATTGAGAATCCCTTCTGTTACTTGGCATAGGCCACACTGCGCATTTCACGGATCACCGTTACTTTAATTTGTCCAGGATACTGCATGTCACGTTCTATCTTCTGTGAAATGTCAAAGCTTAACTGCCCTGCACGATCATCAGTTGCCTTCTCAGCATCAACAATAACACGCAACTCACGACCAGCCTGTATAGCATAACATTTTTCAACGCCTTCAAAACTCAAGCCTACTTCTTCCAATTCTCTCAGACGCTTGATGTATTGTTCCATCACTTCGCGACGAGCACCAGGTCTTGCACCGCTTATAGCATCACATGACTGAATGATAGGAGAAAGTATACCAGTCATCTCGATCTCATCGTGGTGAGCGCCAATAGCGTTACAAATAGCAGGATGTTCTTTGTATTTCTGAGCCAGCTCCATACCTACAATAGCGTGAGGCTTTTCTAATTCTTCAGGCCATACTTTACCAATATCATGGAGCAAACCAGCACGTTTTGCCTGTTTCACATTAAGACCAAGTTCTGCAGCCATGATGGCACACAGATTGGCAACTTCACGTGAGTGTTGCAATAAATTTTGTCCGTAAGAAGAACGGAAGCGCATACGACCAACCATTCTTACTAATTCAGGATGCAGACCGTGAATACCTAAATCAATTACGGTACGTTCACCAATCTCAATAATTTCGTCTTCTATGTTCTTGGTAGTCTTTGCTACAATTTCTTCAATGCGCGCAGGGTGAATACGACCATCTTGAACCAGGCGGTGTAATGATAATCTGGCAATCTCTCTTCTTACCGGATCAAAGCCTGATATAATAATAGCTTCTGGTGTATCATCTACGATGATCTCAACACCTGTAGCAGCTTCTAACGCACGGATGTTACGACCTTCACGGCCGATGATTTTACCTTTAATATCATCGCTTTCAATGTTGAATACCGATACGCAGTTTTCTACTGCATGCTCAGTTGCTGTGCGCTGAATAGTTTCAACAACAATTTTCTTTGCTTCTTTGGTAGCAGTAAGTTTAGCCTGCTCCATAATGTCTTTAATGTAACTGGAAGCGCGAGTCTGTGCTTCATCTTTC
>DATJHZ010000023.1:0-4330 GCA_035493595.1 Cyclobacteriaceae bacterium
TAGACTTGAAGGGAATTGTTGATAGTGCGGTTGATAAATGCCTGACAGTTGAGAAGGTTATCGTATTTGAATATACCAGGACTGGTGCTCCTATGAAATCGGGACGCGATGTGTTTTGGCATGAAGAAATGCAGAAGGCAAGTTCAAATTGCCCGGCTGAAGAAATGGATGCGGAGGATATGCTCTTTATTCTTTATACATCAGGTTCTACCGGTAAACCTAAAGGCATGGTTCACACGTGCGGTGGCTATATGGTTTACGTTAACTATACTTTTAAAACAGCATTTCAGTATAAAGAAGGACAAGTGTTCTGGTGTACTGCTGACGTGGGCTGGATAACCGGACACTCTTACATTCTCTATGGACCACTTTCAGCAGGTGCTACAACGGTGATCTTTGAGGGAATTCCATCATGGCCAGATATGGGTCGATTCTGGCAGGCTATCGAAAGACATAAAGTTGATATTTTCTATACGGCACCAACAGCAATTCGCTCGCTTGAAAAAGCGCCGCTCAGTTTTGTTGAGCGTCACGATCTCTCATCATTGAAGGTATTAGGTAGTGTAGGCGAACCGATCAACGAAGAAGCATGGCATTGGTATGATGAAAATATTGGTAAAGGTAAATGTCCAATCATTGATACATGGTGGCAGACAGAAACTGGTGGCTTTATGATCACACCTATTGCCAATGTTACAAAATTGAAACCCGCACATGCTACATTACCATTGCCAGGTGTACAACCTGCAGTGATGGATGAAGCCGGTAAAGAGATTACTGCTAATAATGTTGAAGGCAGACTTACCATTAAATTTCCTTGGCCGTCAATGGCCAGAACAATTTACGGAGATCACCAGCGCTTTAAAGAAACATACTTCTCAACATTCCCAGGAAAATATTTTACAGGTGATGGTTGCAAGCGCGATGATGACGGTTACTACCGCATCACAGGTCGTGTTGATGATATTATAATTGTATCTGGACATAACATGGGCACTGCAGAAATTGAAAGTGCTATCGATGAACATTCTGCTGTATGCGAAACTGCTGTAGTAGGTTATCCACATGATGTTAAAGGTCAGGGTGTTTATGCTTTTGTGATTTGTTATGACAAACCAAAAGAAGAAGAAAAGTTAAGAGCAGAGATTCGCGATACTGTTGCAAAAATTATTGGTCCCATTGCTAAGCCAGATAAAATTCAATTCGTTAGCGGTTTGCCAAAAACCAGATCGGGTAAAATTATGCGCCGTATACTTCGCAAAGTTGCCGAAGGTGATATGTCTAATTTAGGTGATACTACAACGTTGCTTGATCCGCATGTAGTTGATGAAATAAAAGAAGGAGCATTGTAAAAGTCTTAGATGAAAAAAATATCCTTGTTAATTATAACAATCTTTATTGTTAATATATCACTGGCGCAAAATAGAATTCCCCCTGATTATTTATTAAAGCAGGATTTTCCAGACTCTGTAAGAAATCTTAAGATTCTTAAACTGGATGGGGAAAAACTTGATTTCTCCGACATGCTAAAATTGCATACCGGAAAAAAAATAATTATTGATTTTTGGGCCTCATGGTGCAAAGATTGTATTGTTGGTTTGCCTAAACTTGATAAGTTAAAACAGCAGACAGGAGAAGATAAGATAGTTTATGTTTTTATTTCCCTGGATAAAGAAGATGTGAGATGGAGATCTGCAATCAATCGTTTCAATATCAGAGGAGAACATTACCGAATTGAAACAGGTTGGCATAACACTCTTTCTAATTACATTGACCTTGATTGGATTCCCCGATATCTAGTTTTAAATGAAGCGGGACGAATTATAATACCGAAAGCAATTTCTGCAGATGATGGAGTGCTACAAAGGTCGTTAATGGAATAAGGAGTCAATCACATTCATCACAATCTGATCCACTGCAAACTACCAGTTATAGCTAGTGTTTTTTTAAAAACAAATATTATATGAGGTACTGAGCATAATCTATGCACAGTACCTCGTTCTTAATCAAGATACTTTTCGACTAATTGAACTCTAAAGTACGTTATTCAACTGTTCCTTAATTTTTTCTAATTCTTCTTTCATAACCACAACATGCTTTTGTATTTCAGCATCGTTGGCTTTGGAGCCGATGGTATTGATTTCACGACCAAGCTCTTGTGAAATGAATCCTAGCTTCTTGCCGTTTGATTGTGACTCTTTCAGAATTTGAAGAAAATATTCCACGTGAGTTTTAAGTCTTACCTTTTCTTCATTGACGTCAAGTTTTTCAATATAGAAAATGATCTCTTGCTCAAGGCGATTAGCGTCATAGCCTTCTTCACCTAAAAAGGAAACTATGTTGCCTTTTAAACGTTCGCGTATGCGCTCAACTCGTTTAGGGTCAAGTGCCTCAACTTCTTTTAAATGTGAAGTTATAGAATCACAATATTCTTTCAGTTTAGATTCAAGCGATTTACCCTCCGCTTTACGAAAGTCATCGCACTTAGATAATGCATGGTTAAGTTGTGCTTTTACTTTATTCCATTCCTCTTCATCAGGTGTATCACTTAATTTATTTTGAATGACATCTGGTGAATTAAGTGCTAAAGCAAACAAACTGTCTGTAGAAACATGAACGTGGTCAGCAAGTTTTTTTAATTCGCTAAAGTATGCGTTGAATAAAGTTTGATTAAAAGTTTGCTTAATCTCTTCAGTGCCTACCCGTTGGAACTCGATACTTACCGATACTTTTCCTCGCTCTAATTTTTCGCTGAGAAGATTTCTTACTTCTACTTCGCGATCAGAAAATTTTCGTGGAAGTTTTAAATTGAGATCAAAAAACTTTGAGTTGAGACTTTTGATTTCTACTGATATCTGGAGTTGTCCGTCGTCAACAGAAGATTGGCCGAAGCCAGTCATAGATTTAATCATGGATAAAGTTTAGGTATAGTAGAAAAAATAATTTGTATTGTGCTATACAGGCAATTTCTTAAAAGTCAATTCCGATGGTAACAACAGCCCGTGGTTTTCCAACTGTATAATTCTCAACTGGCCAGGCCAGATCAAATTTTGCATAGTATCCAAATAATACTGTACGAACACCAGTGCCATAGCTATACAACCAGGGGTTGATATATTTTTTAACCTTGGCATAAAAAGGATCTTGTATTACTGGTGTATAGCTTACGCTCGTACCTGCAGAGAACGGCGCTTTTCCTGACCAGCACGTACCCATATCGTAAAATCCTATGAACATCATGTTGCGGAAGAAATTAGAAGTGATGGGCGCGTTGGAAAGAACTTTAACGAGAGGAATTCTTAACTCAGCATTTAGCAACATTACATTATTACCAAAGAGTGTAGCATAATCAAACCCTCTAAGGTTTGTAGCAAATTCTGTAAACAGAATATTTTCATTAGGCACTTGCTGTCCAAGTGGATTCGTTTCACCGCTTGAAGTTTCTCCTAAGAAATTTGTCTTGTTGTATCGGCCAGCTATCCAGTTGTCCATACCGCCAAGTAAAAATAATTTTGGTGACTGTCCGAAAAATGTACCAGCGAAACCGCGAACTGCGAATACTATTTCTTTATAAATTTTTTGATAATGCCTTAACTCAATAGTTGCCTGGCTAAAACTTAAACTGTGATCCTGAAGTCCGCCATAATGAATGAAACTAATTTTGCCACGCGTACCTTCTATTAAATTCAATCCGGTTGAAATAGAGTTGTCGTAAACAAGTTCTGACTTAGCTCCACCATAGTAGTGTGTTATAGGATAATCATATTCAGGTGTGATCGGGTTTACACTCCATGTTCCATAATTTATAGAGCGTGTGTATGACAAGAAAGGTTTAACAGTGAATCTTAAACGATCGCTAAGAGGTAAGGCCGCGCCCACTTCAATTTTATTTAACTCGTAATGGAACAGAGAAGTGACATTGTTACCATCGGTGTACGTTTCCCATTGTATACCTTTTCTATCGAAGCGTGCACTGAAATCGATAAGCTTTGGTAAGTACTGATATTCAAGATAGGCGTCGCCGCTTTTCAGGTTAGTAGATGTCATAATACCACCATAGAACCTGTTGTTTTCAAGCATATCATTCATCTGAGTCTCCAGCAAAACACCCAAGCCTCGCAATGGATCTATCACCAAAGTAGTGATGAGATTGTTAGCGCTGAATTTGGGTTCGTATGGAAATGGTCCGGTGATGCGTCTCTTGTCATGGGCTTTCATGTACCGTGAAACAAAAGTTTCTGCAGGCTGTTCCTTTTTAACAACTTCTTCTTCAAATTGATAGTTGTCAGTATTAACAATGTCTGTCTTCTTCTTATTGACATTGGTTGTA
>DATJHZ010000024.1:0-29118 GCA_035493595.1 Cyclobacteriaceae bacterium
TGAACTTCCAGGCCTAAAGATGAAAATTTACTGATGGTTGTACGTAACTCATTTTCAGTGGGCTCATAGATTGACCAATGTCCCTGCAGCCCAACACCATGTATAGGCACATGTGCATCAATAAGTTTTTTAAGAAGTTTATAAACGCGTTCTCTTTTCTCTGGGCGTTCGGTGTTGTAATCATTATAAAATAGTCTGGCACTTGGATCAGCTTCATGAGCATATTCAAAAGCTTTTGCAATAAACTCTTCTCCACATATTTGAAACCATGGTGTGTTTCGCAGCAATGTTAGACTGTCATCAGCTATAGCTTCATTAACAACATCCCAGGCGTAAATTTTTCCTTTGTATCGTGTAACAACTTGTGTAATGTGATCTTTCAATCTTTTTAACAACTCAGCTTTGCTTACGGTGTTGCCATTCTTGTCTTTGAAGATCCAGGATGGTGTTTGTTCGTGCCAGCACAGATTATGTCCGCGAACTTTAAGATGATGAGCTTGTGCAAAGTTTACAATAGCATCGGCATCATCCCAAAAATAGCGATCTTCTTGTGGATGAATCGGGCCCATTTTCATGGCGTTCTCTGGCGTTATACTATTAAAATGTTTTAGAATCAGATTAGCCTCTTGTCCTGTTAATGATCGATGTGATACAGCTACACCAATAGGAAAGTAATTCTGATAATAGTCGTGAAGTCCTTTGCTATCAGTTTGTGCTATGCTCATGATTGGAAGCAAAAGCATCAGAGAACATAGCATTGATTTATGCATAATGTATCGCATACCTGATTTATCGTTGTATAAAACTTTCTGGTGGACCAAGATAACTTGGTTTTAATCCTCCAAGATCCATAATTAATTTTTGTAATACTACACCGGCATCTACACGCCAGAATTTAATAGTGTGCTTGCCAGGTTTGATACCGATATGTTTTGATTGACAAATGATAATGTTATCGCTCACCGATTTTCCCCAGGCGTTTGCACTTTTATCGGCATGAAGATTAATAATTTGAGTAGCTTCATCATCAATGGAAATACCATATTTCAAACCACCCTGTTGATGAAAGTCGATAGTAGGAGAGAAGTACCCAGAGATTGAAACATCACCCCCTGTAAATGTAAAGACATCATATTCAAGATAGGGACTGTTTTTGTCAGGTGTTTGTGAAGGCGCCGTTACAGGAATTGCAGTCACTGCAGAAAGTGTTCTTCCCAAATCAGGTAACTGTTGCCAGGAAATGGCTGAGCTATTAATAGACTTCGTAAAATGCACAGCTTCCATCGAGATTATTTTATTGCTTTCGATAAAACCTTTAGCTTTTACGGAAGTGTTATTTACGTTGATTTTTATATCAACAGTTTCATTAGCGCCTTTAACTGTTATCGAAGCACTGTTCAATCCACTCGGTACTTTGTTCCAATCAAGTGAAACAATAATTCTATTTTCTGTTTGAATACTTATGTTTGATGAACTTAGTTTTATCCATGAGGCAGATGAAGTGATAGTAGCTTTGAATGGATTTTTTCCTCTATTAAAAATATCAATATAATGCTGTTGCTTATTGAATACGTCAAATTCTGGTAATGACAAATTTGTTTTGACAGATGGCCACCATTCTTCGGAGCCTTCAAGGGCAATACCTAAAGATGACTCTACTGGTACTACTATTTTCTCTGTTGGTGGCACTATATCTTTTTCAGGTTGCTGCCAGTAAGTATAACTTATGTGCGTTTGATCCATCATGTGATTCCATTTGCCATTAGCTAGTTCCTTATTATAGTAATGCGAATAAGCCGAATCATTTTTAAACAGAAGACTTACACTATCAGCCAGTAAATTTGTTGTAGCTCTTCCTTGCTTTGCATAGAGCTTATTTCTCGCTTGTGTAAAATACATTCTATTCAAATTGGCACACGCTTTTATGGGGTGGAGCACTAATTCATAAAAAGCATCACGATTGTTAGAAGGCATTGCACTATAAATTCTCTCTGCATCTTTTGAAAGTTTTTCATAATCGTGAACAATAGTCTCTGCCTCTTTGTAGTTAGACAAACTGTAGATATCACTGTTCATCAATTCTGGTTTTCTTCGGCCATTAAACTTAGCATACTGACGAAGCAATACAGAAATTTCATTGGTATGCTCATTGCCAAATTGCTCTTTAGCCCATGATGTTGTATAAGCTTCAATGTCTTCCGCTTTTATTTTTGATGGATTCCATGCATAGTCTAAAAAGAATTCTGTTGGCAATTCGATAGGCTTCAGGTCACCAACGTTAACAAGCCATAATTGAGTAGCACCATAGCGATATGCGAGGTTCATCTGCTCCCACACTCTGGGCAGAGGATTTGTATTAAGCCATTTGTAATTTCGAGGATCACCTACATAATCAAAATGATAGTAAATTCCATAGCCGCCTTTACGAGGAGGATCAGTTACATTGGGTAGTTTTCTGATGTTGCCCCAATTGTCATCACATAGTAACAACAGAACATCATCGGGTACGCGCATACCTTTGTCGTAGTAATCCTGAACCTCTTTATATAATGCCCACAGTTGTGGTACTTGTTGTGGATCTTTACCAGTTACGGTATGAATTATATCACGTTGATTTTTAACAATTTTTTCCAGCAGAGCAATGTTAGTTTCAGCTGTCATGGCTTTGTCGCCATCACCACGCATAGCAAGTGTAACAATACTTTCGTAGTTGTTCATACGCTGAATGCCTTCTGTCCAGAATTGATTTAGTTTTTGTTCGTTAGTTTCATAATTCCATTCACCACCAACCTTCTTCCATTCGGCATGCGCGCGCATCATAGGTTCATGATGAGTAGTGCCCATTACGATACCATATTCATCTGCTAGTTTAGGATTTAGTGGATCGTCACTATTGAAACTCGCCCACCACATCGCTGGCCAGAGATAATTTCCTTTAAGTCTGAGGATAAGATCGAACAATTGTTCATAGAATTCATGATTGAAGCCGCCATATTTTTCTACAGCCCAACGACCCAATGCTGGTTCTTCATCATTCAAAAAGATACCTCTGTATTTTACAACGGGGCTATCAGTGTAGGTAGTTGTGGCGTTATAGTAAAGATTATTACTTTTCTTAACAGGAACATCAGCCCACCAGTACCAGGGTGAAATGCCTGCTTGCTTTGAGAGTTCATAGATGCCGTAGATCGTTCCTCTCTTATCGCTTCCTATAATAACAAGACCTCGCTTAACATTAGGAAAGGGATTTTCAACCAATTGAATAGAGAAGGCCTCCCATTTGTTTTTGATTTCGGTTACATCAATTCTTTTATTTTTTACTAGCTCATCTATAACTGAGCTCTTGCCGAGCGTTCCTGCAATGATGAGTTCATTGGTTGCCGGAATGTTATCGGTATAAAGAGCAGGCTCCTGATCTGAAGCCAGCGCAATATCGTGCTTGAAGTTATTGAAGGCTCGTGCAACGCCGGGATAGTCATCTTTACTCATATATAAAGGAGTGCTTTGCCTTTCGTTTGAAAGCAGAAAGCAGCCTTTTGTCTGAATTGAAGAAATAAGTTTTCCCTGCGAGAAGGCTTGATTGCTATAAATAAGAGTAGAGCTCAAAATAGCTAAGAGCAAGAGATAATGACACTTATTTCTGCTTGTTGGAGTAGTATTTGTAACCGATTGCATTATAGTTACTTGTTGTTTCGTGGATTGCTAGCGCAATTTTACTTAAAAAAAGCCAGTTTATAGGCATTCTTGCTTATTTCCAGCCCATCGGCCTTCAATAAATCATCTAAATCTGTAACAAGACTACAAAATTTTCTAATATATTTTGCAACCGATTGCGTAATATGTTTAAATATTATACTTTTAAATTCTATTTCAAACGATTTAGAAAGCATTATAGCAAAGCAACCAATTGCGTAATTGAATTATTTATCCCAACCAAATACATCCTATGAGAAAAACAATTCTACTTACAGATCGGGTTTTTGAGAGGCGTCCAGCCTTCTTTAAGCTCTTCTTGTCAACGCTACTGCTCGCACTGGCAGTAGGAGCACAGGCTCAAAATGTTATTACTGGAACGATCACTGATGAGAATAAATCGCCAATGCCTGGTGTGAGTATTCTTATTAAGGGCACCACTGCAGGAACAACAACGAATGCTGATGGAAAGTATTCGCTTGACATTCCTTCCGGGAGTGACAATCCAATATTGTCTATCTCTTTCATTGGCTATGTCACTGAGGAGATTGCTTTGAATGGAAGAACCATTATTGACATTACTCTGACACCAAGCATTGAAACGCTAAGTGAAATAGTTGTTGTTGGATATGGTACGCAACAGAAAAGAGACATTACCGGGGCAATACTTTCGGTAAGCTCAGATGTACTTCAACAAACAGCATCTTACAATGCTCTTGATCAGTTGAAAGGCCACGCTGCTGGTGTTGACATTGTAACAGCAAGTGCAGTTCCAGGCGGAGCATCTCAGATAAGAATAAGGGGTAATCGCACAATGATTCAAAATACTCAAACCCCAAGTGCTACCAGTGCTACAGACGATGCTAACAATGCAAATCAGGTTGATGGTCCACTGTTGGTGGTGGACGGTATTCCATATAATGGCAGTTTGAATGACATCAGTCCTAATGACATTGCCAGCATGGAGATTTTAAAAGATGCATCAGCTACAGCCATTTATGGTTCACGTGGCGCGGGTGGTGTGATTCTCATCACTACTAAAAGAGGAACTTCAGGAAAGACCGTATTCAGCTATGATGCTTATTATGGAGTATCGAAAATTATGGGAGAGTTACGCGTATTCAACGGAAAGGAATATGCTCAATTTAAAGCCGACGCAACAGCGGGTAACAGTACAGCACCTAATAGTACAGGTTATGGATTAACTCCTGCTGAACAGACTGCGCTGACAGCAGGTGTATCTACTGATTGGCAAAAATTGATTTATAGAAACGCACCTATTACCAATCACAACTTTGGTGTGTCAGGTGGAAGTGATAAAAGTAAATACTCTTTAGGCGCTAATTATTTCAAGCAAGGTGGAATAATTCCGAACCAGGATTTTACACGCTACACCATCAGAAGTACGATGGATCACCAACTGAGTGAGAGAATAAAAATAGGAATGAATACGATCAATACGGTTTCGTATCAAAATCTTCCGGGAGGAAGTGGTGTAACGGGTGGACTTATGAAATTGACACCCTTGGCTTCTCCATACAATTCGGATGGAACAGTTAATCTGCTACCTCAAACAGGTTCAGTTGATGCATCCGTCATCAGCCCTCTTACGCTTAAGACGGATGCTGGTGCTATTCTTTCCAGAACTCGAAGACTAAGAACATTCAATAGCTTTTACGGAGAGGTTAATATTGTTAAGGGATTAAAGTATAGAGCTAATATTGGATTGGATTATTCTCAAGAAAAAGGTGATTCATATTCAGGACCAGGTACGTGGGTGAACAATTCTCTGGCAGCATCAGCGTCAACGGCAGGTATAAGAAATACTGAAAACTGGCAATACGCTATTGAGAATTTATTACTCTATGAAAAAACGTTCAATGAAAAGCATAAAATTGGCTTTACTGGCTTGTACTCTTTCCAAAAGAATCATGCACAAAGCAATTATGTGGCAGCTGTAGGGGTTCCGTTTGATTACATACAGAATACTAATTTGTATCAGGCATCGAGTGTTAACGTTGGTGGCCAATATGATAATTACTTTTGGGAAAGAGGCTTAGTCTCTTATATGGGCAGACTTACTTACAGTTATGAAGGCCGCTTCAGTGCTACAGCAACATGGCGTAGAGATGGTTCATCAGTATTGTCTCCTGGCTTTCAATACTTCTCTTATCCTGCGTTCGCAGCAGGATGGAACATCAGCAATGAAAAATTTATGTCTGGTGTATCAGCTATCTCCAATTTGAAATTGAGAGCTGGATGGGGTGTTACTGCTGCTCAGAACATCAACCCCTATTCAACATTGGGAGGTTTGGGAACATCAGCTTATAATTTCGGACAAGGAACATCTGGCCAACAAGTAGGGTATACAGTTAATACTCTACCTAATAAATCGTTGAAATGGCAAAGCACAGCTCAATGGAATATTGGATTGGATTTTGGAATACTTCAAAACAGAATTACGGGTGCATTTGAGGTGTATAATCAAGAAACTTCAGACATCCTTTTGCCTGTAACTTTACCTATAAGCAATGGAGCAACCTCAACGATCAAAAATGCCGGTAAAACAAAAGATCATGGTATAGAATTAAGCATCAATAGTGTCAATATCAAATCAAGTAATGGACTTATCTGGTCAACAGAGTTTAATTACTTTTTCAATAGAGAACAGATTGTTAAACTTTCTACTCCAAATAATGATATAGGTAACGGTTGGTTTATAGGCCAGCCTATCACTGTTATTTATGATTATAAGAAGGTCGGTATATGGCAAACTGATGATCCGGGATTGGCTACACAAACTTCTCCGGTTCAAAAGGCAGGACAAATAAAAGTTCTTGATTGGAATACAACTGGCGCGAAGCCAGGTGATGCAAATTATGGAGTAGCGGACGGAAAGATAACTCCCGATGACAGAAAGATTCTTGGAAACTTCCAACCCAAGTTTGATGCAGGTATGACCAACAAGGTATCATTTAAAAGATTTGATTTATCAATCAGTATCTATGCCAGAATGGGTATGAAAGTAGTAGTGCCATATGTATCGAGCGAACCAGGTGGAGCAAATTATACAGGATATAACTTCTTCAACTCAAGCAGATCAAACCAATTGAAGGTAGACTATTGGACTCCAGATAATCCAACCAACAAATTTCCACAACCAGATGCAGGTACAGGAGTTTCTAACTATGGATCAACGTTAGGTTATGTAGATGGTTCATTCATCAAGTGTAGAGCAATCAACTTAGGCTATGACATACCCGCAAGCATATTGAGTAAAGCAGGAATCACTTCTTTACGTGTATATGTTTCAGCGGTGAATCCATTTGTAATCTGGTCTCCATTTGTTAGAGATGGTTACGGACCCGATCCTGAAGGAAACGGATATGGAGGTGGAGTGAAATCTACCGGCACATCAAATGCCGGAACAGTAGGTCGCCAGATCACGGTGAACGCCAATAACCCGTCTACAAAGCAATTTATGTTTGGTGTAAATCTCAAATTCTAACATTGTGAAGATTATGAAACAATATAAAAAAATAGCAAGCGGGGTACTATTGATCGCTACCATGCTTATAAGTAATAGCTGCAATGATCTGTTAACAGAAAAACCAAAATCGAATATTGTACCTTCTGTATTTGCTACGCCAGCAGGACTTCTGGGAGGAATTGCAGGGGCTTACAATGATTTGCGAAGTGCCTGGGGAACAGAAGGATTTACAATTCAACAGATGGCAGGGACCGATGAGTATCTCGAGGGAGGTGGTTCAAACGGATATCACCGCATATTTAGTTACAACGGTATAACTGGAGGAGATTTTAGCGGAGGATTTAATTTCTATGCAGACATAAATGCATTGAATGGTATCCTGGAACTCGGACCGTCGACACCAGGATTGGATGATGCTACGTTGAAAGCTTACCTTGGCCAGGCTCAATTTTTAAGGGCCTTCATGTACTTTTATTTGGTACAGGTTTATGGAAATATTCCGCTTCATACTACTTTCATCACCGTACCATCTCAAGCAGATGAACCTGCTCCTGTTGCTGATGTTTATAAAGTAATCGTGCAGGATTTAACTGATGCTATTACTAATTTGCCCAATACACCAACAGCACCATTCTTAGGTAAAGCTGCCACTGCAGGTGCTGCCAAATGGTTATTGGCGAAAGTATATTTAACCAGAGGTTGGCTAAATAACGATAACAGCGATTTTACGCTTGCTTATAACACTGCCAAAGATCTGATCGATAACAAATCAACGTATGGCCTTGATCTATGGGCTGATTATGCAGATGCATTTAAACCTGCTAACGATTATGGAAAAGAAACTATTTTCGTGAGTGACCACAGTAATGATCCTAAATATGGATACTACACACCTGGTGGTCAGCAAGCAGGAGGAAATGCAATAAACGTTACGCCATGGATGGGGCTCGGCAATTTTATGTCGAACGTAGGAGTGAATTATGTCAGAGGTTCTTCAGGAGTACTTACGAAGCCTGTAGTATCTCCTGCTGTAAGGACAGATACAGGTAAGCCAGATTATAATGTTGATGCTAATGGTAAGATTATTTCAGATGGTGATGGAAATCCAATACCAGGTCTTTTACCACCAACAATAACACTCTTAAACAGAGATGTTCAGTTTGGCAGACCATTCGGTCGTATTCGACCTAACATGCCTGTGCTTACATCAGGACCTAATGCTGGCAAGAGTTATATTCTTGATCAGGCATTTGCTGACAGACTAAACGACTCAAGATATAGTAAAACCTTCCAGACTGTTTGGTTAGAAAATGCTGGCCCTGGTGGTGGTGGTGGAAGTGTAGTTACAGGTGTTTACTCAGGTAGTGGTGTAACAGGAACACGTGGTACTTTAACATGTGGTCTGGATACTGCAGTGTGGTTTCCTGATTATGAAGTTGTGGGTGCACCTCAATACTCCGGAACGAGACCATTTAAAGGGATCATTGTAACTCCAAGCTTACAAAACTCTAACGTCTATCCCTATATGAAAAAACTGGCTGATCCTAGCAGAGTAAATCAAAACGACCCTTCTACACGTCCAGTTGTTATTGCCCGTTTTTCTGAGGTTTATCTAATAGCAGCAGAAGCAGCTTTCAAACTTAATCAGTTACAAAATGCGGCTGATATGCTCAATGTAGTAAGACAAAGAGCTGCCTTTAGAACAGGCGTAGCATATACTGCAGGTGGAGCATTTGGAACAACTACACCTGCTACAATGGTTGGTGATCCTTACCCTGCAGGAGTTGATTACTCAACCGCTGTAACGGCTATGACTGTAGATCCTTCTGATGTTACGCTCGATTTTATTTTAGATGAGCGCACACGTGAACTTTATGGTGAGTCAGTTCGCTGGCTTGATCTGGTACGCACACAATCACTAGTATCGAGAGTCACTGCATGGAATCCGGTTGAAGCTGGAGCAAATATTAAAGCTACTCATGCTTTACGACCAATTCCGTTAGACGAAATAAATAACGTAACAGCAGGACCTTCATATCCTCAGAACCCAGGATATTAAATTAAAATATTAGTAACAACTTAATAAATCAACCGGATGGAAGTCCGGTTGATTTGTTTTATGTATTC
Source organism: Cyclobacteriaceae bacterium (assembly GCA_035493595.1). Taxonomy (GTDB): domain Bacteria; phylum Bacteroidota; class Bacteroidia; order Cytophagales; family Cyclobacteriaceae; genus DATCRE01. Next base: position 9,311 of record DATJHZ010000024.1, read on the forward strand.
ATCAGAGATTTACAATTATTAAAATCAGCATCAGGAACGGATGTAGGTATGATAAGCACTAATACTGTTCAAAATACATCAGTCACCTGATTCTTTAATAATACCAGTAACCTCCACTACTGCTGTTGTGTTAGATATATAAAAGTGTTCTTGATTTTTGAACAATAAAAAAAGCCACTCCTTTCGGAATGGCTTTTTTATTTTATTGAGAAGTACTATCAATTAATCGTACTCATGCATGATCACTAATTTTTTCCTTACAATGGCGCCTGCGGTTTCAATTTGAATGAGATAAACTCCTGCTGCAAAATCCTGCGTGTTAATTGTCTTCTTGATTTCGCCTGGCTTTAAAGCTGAGTTGTGAACTTCATGACCGCTCACATCAAACATTTTTACGGGCGTACTTTCAATAACTGCACCAGGTAATTGTAGCATTACCGATTTGTTGGCAGGACTTGGATAGACTTTTATTTGATCTGAGAAAGACGGTTCATTTCCTGTAATCACTGTTGGTAAATCTGTTGGATTTGCAAGCATAGATGATTGATAAACTTCTCCGCTGATTTCGTCTTGCACAAAAACAATCACTGCCAACTGATTCAGATCTGTAACATTTTCTACATTCCACATTAAAGTATCAGTTGTAACGGCAGGAATAGTTGGAGTTGTTACCAGCGCCGTTCCTGAAGTGCTGGGAAGGAATTTTCTCATGATAAATCCATCCGTTCCAACAGATTTTTCTATGATAACAACATGCATAATCGGTTTTGGATTAACCACTCCAAGCAAACCAATTTTTGTGATTTTAGCGATTACTGTAATCTGATTAGGTTTAGCAGATGGTATTGTCTGCACATCAATTTCAAAAGGAGAAGAATTTAAAGATCGTTTTGCAAGAGCAACCTTAAACCAGTTGGTCTCAAAATCCAGAACACCATTTCGTGCACCATCAATAAATCCGATAGGTACCGTGTTGGTAGAGATACCATAGTAAGCAGCTCTGGCGTTGTTATCTGATTGATTCTGCGCATTTATTGCATCTTGATTTGGAAAGTTAGTATGATACTCAAGCCTTACAACTTCAGGTGTATTCATTGCCGGATCATTTAGAAAGTTGCTAATACTTGCCGCACTTCCCTGGGCACCCGTGTTGGTAAAATGTTCCACTAAGGTTATACGATTACGTTCTTCAATGATAACATTGTTAAAGGCAAAGCCTTCGTACTCCTCACGTTCATCACTGGCAAAGGCAATTCTGAAGCGAACATTGTTATGTGCTCCAGGAATTTCGTTGAGTGAATTTTTTCCGATGAGCCAACCATCCTGTTGCTGGCCTGTCCAACCATATTGACTGAAATTTCCAGGTGCTGATGATATTGTAGTGGAAGAGTACCAGTTAAGACCGGATAGCTGCGAGCCTAATGTTAGCCAATTGGCACCACCATTAATGGAATATTGCATAACAGCACCGTCTTTAGCTAAGTCTGTTTTATTCCAATACTTGAGTTGTAAAACAGGTTTATTAAATGCTGATAAATCAAAGCAGGGACTGTTAACATAAGAATTGTCTTTAGCCTTATAGTTTCCAGAGGCGTTTGTGATCCAGACCTTTCCGTTGGTATTATCAAATTTTCCAACAGGATTATTGAAAACCCATGTGGAAGAATCTGCAATGTCTTCCGTTAACCAGAGACCATCTCCTCCATTCAAATTTGACATGTTGTATGGATTAAGAGGAGTTGGCGCAATCTTCTCCAGGATGGCTACTCTCTTAATGGCAGTATCTGCACATGCCCCAAGATTATCATCTGTTCTTGCTGTTAATTGCACGAAGTACTCATTAGGTTGCCCTGGAGTAAATACAAATTGATGATAAGGATTTCCATATTTATTGGTTGTACGTCCACCATGAGTATCAGGCGCAACAATAGTAGCATTGATGGCTTTTATTGGTAGGGTATATGTATCACCAAAATCCCATTCTGCTGTTGTTATCGGAATATTATTGGTGATAGAGAAGCGGGTAAAGTCATTTTCACAAACATTAACATTATCAAAACTCACTTTCGGATAAGCACCGATTACCTGGGTATGCTCAGCACTATCTCTACAGACCAGTAAGGCTGCCGGATTATTTTCAACGATAAGCCTGATTATATAAGAAGTTTGTGTGGCGCCAGTTGACAGTCCAGGGAAAACCTGATTAATAGTTTGTTTATCCGTACCACTTCTGATAGAATCACCCAAGACCCACGTCCACGAATAGTTAGCAGGATCAGGCGCTGCAGCAAATGTAGCAGGCTGTTCGTTACATACTGGGCTGGTTGTAAAGTCTGCTTTGGGAGCCTTTATTTGACTAACAGTATATGTTGTATTAGAAACGCATTGTGATACGCCTGATTTATAAGTGTAAGAAATGCTTATTGAATTTCCTATAGGTAAATCAGTGGAGTTAATACTTGTTGATTGATTCGAACTAATTAATACTCCGTTGATATCTAATGCTCCATTAATCGGAGCAAAGGAAATTGGAAATACTTTTTCATTCGAACAAAACTTGTCGCCATCATTAATTCCGCTAATGGTTATTGTGGCAATGGGTGAAACAGCAAATAGCTTGGTGAAAGAAGCTGTACATCCGATAGCATCTGTTACGGTGTACTGAATATTGAAATTAGCATCACTTACATTGCTGCCTCCTTTTGTAACAGCATCGTCATAATAAATCTTAGGGCTGAATGTAAAATGATCGTTGTTGATAGTTTTAGTATACCCCAGAGTTAAATAATCAATGGTATATTTTAAGGTACTCGATGCAGGTTGATTACCCTGAAGATTTACAGGAGAGTCATTATAACAGAAATTAAAATCTGTCGGAGTCCCTGGTATGGTAGGGTCCGTTACAGTGAATGATGATGTTGGTTTAACCCGAACAATAAAATCCCGGTTGAGTGGATATGAACAGCCTTGCGTGTTTGTATAAATGGCCGTGACTGTTATAGTTTGAGACACTGTTGAATTAGGATCCTTGGCGTCAAATGCAGTTTGCGGTGTAAGTTTCGCCAGGCCATTACCACTATCAGCAACTCCATACCCACTAAATGCAATCGTGCCTGATGACGGAGGAGAGCCTTGACTTGTTTTAAGATCGATGGCTGCGCCTTCGTAACAAAACTGTGTGTTACTGGCGGGTACAGAAGCATCCCATGTAATGGCCGTTGAGGGATAAATTGTAGTGGAAGCAATCTGTCGACCAACACAATGTTGAGATGTAGACCCTGTAGTAAGAGGATCTATAGAGTAGCGTATCCATTTATTAATGGGAGCAACGGCACCTCCAAACGCTGCCTGGGGATTAAATTCGCCGATGCCCGGTGCTATTGCTCCACTCTCACTGGCATCTTTAATACCATCACCAGCAATGTTTCCAAAGGTTGAACCATTGTTACTGATTTCAAAGAAACCACCAGTCTTGTTTCCAGTCAAATCATAGTTTGTATTGATATTACAATAACTTGGTAATAAACCAGAGAATGATGCTACTGGAACTGGATTAATAGTGGGGAATTCTCCGCCATATTCTATGGCAGCAACGCCTCCAACGTTATAGACATAACCACGATCAGTATTCAAGGGAACATTATAGGGAGAAGTTAATAAAGGGCTCACAAATTCCAAGAAAACAGCCACATAGCCGTAAGTACAGGTGGCACATACACCCGATGTTCCCCCAGCAGCAGGATAAGCCTGATCAGTTACAAAGGCCGTTGGATAAAAAGTGTATTGATCTAATGTTACTCCACCGGATACATAAGTGCCTCCTGATTTTTGTACACTATTATTATCACCGTAATAAGTTTCATATTCATTTCTTATAATACCAGTAAAAGTAGGTTTGAGCGGGGAGTAGCCATAAAGGGGTACATAAACAGTATTCCAGGTGGTGATAAAATTCTGGATTTGGGCAACAGCTGTTGGGTTAATGCTTAATGCAACCGGCCCCTCGTTGTTACAATATTGAGTTTGGAGGGCTGCGAAAATGTCATACGGTGTTGTGACATCAAAACTCTGAGTAAAACTTTTCACGCATCCATTGGCTAAAGTTGCTGTATAGGTAATAGGCCACGTACCAATGCCTGCTGACTGTGGATCAAATTTATACGAACCATTTAACTGAACAACACCTACACCAGAGAATGTTCCACCGGCAGGGCTTCCTACTAAATTTATTGGTTGATTGCTGGTTGTATAAGTATATGTGCTAGGTTGTGTAATGATTACGTTTTCACTAATTGTTTTAACCGTTATATCAACATTATCAGTAGCACTGCAAAGATTTCCATCTTTTACAGTAACAGCGTAATTAGTAATAGCATCACTTGCTGTTGCATTGGTCGGCGCGTTGAATGTAGGATTCGAAGCCGTTGAGCTAAACCCTGCAGGAGTTGATGTCCATACATACGTATAACTTCCGGCACCTCCGTTAGCTGTTGGTGCTCCACCAATTGTAATTTCGTCGTTAGGACAAACAGTTTGAACATTACCGGCATTTGCTGTTGGTACTGCAGTAATCTGAAGAATAACAGGTGTTGCAGTACTTTCACATCCATTAACACTGGTAGCATATTTTGTAAACGTTCCCGTTCCCGGACTTGCTCCGAAAAGTTGTGCAGCGGTACGTGTAGTATTATTTGTAAACAATACAGATGTTAAAGCTGCATCATTATACCAGTTATAAGAAGTGCCACCACTTGCTGTTACGGTTATTGTTGTAAGATCAGTTCCTGTACAATATGAATTATCACCTGATGGCCATGAAATAGTTGGCGCAGATGGAGTGGAGCCTGATGTTATATTTGCTAACGGTGTAGTATCTTCAGTGATCCCTTGTATGGAGATTGTTGATGCAGCCTTAACCTGTACATTTGCTGGTGGAGGTGAAGATCCATCCATTGAAACTTTAAGTCCGCTGATGGTGATTTCATCATGATCATCATTAGCCTGTGTATCGTTCGATACATTTCTAAATTGTACGGTAAAGGTTGCCTGAGTAAACGTAATAGAGTTAACAGTTATAGATAGAATATCACCTCCAGGATCGGCTGTAGCGGTTACACCAGTTGTTCCTGGTTTGAAGATAAATCCGGATTGATCCAGACCTAAAATCAAAGTATAACTTCCATTATCGGTTCCTACCACGTTATTGTTGCTGGTTTCAACAATATCAATAGCAGGTAGAGTTGTATATTGATTAACACAGGCTCCGACAGAAGGATTGTTAAGGGATACACCAGAGGATATAGTAAAATTCCAATCGCCGGATACAGTTCCGGCAAAGTTGTTACTTGATGAATCTCGGAATACGTTTGTTCCGATTAATATATTGTTGAGTTCATTTAAGTCGAGACCTCCACTAAGTGTGAGAGTAAGTGTTACAACATTTTCATTTCTTGTAATATATCCATCTCCTGAGGGAGAACCTGAGGTAGAGCCTCTTGGAATAACCGGGTCTGTACCCGATTGATTAAATGTTATCTGAGTATTAGCACCTGAACTACCAGTGGCAATAAATACATTCTCATTAAACGTAATGGTAAAAACCTGATTGGAAGGAACACCGGTACTTCCATCGGTGGGATCTACCGACAAGATCAAAGGATTACCCGTAGCTGTACTTATAGAAGCTCCACTTGACCACGAAGTTCCTTTCCTGGTGAAGATTTTGAAATAATAAATATTGCCAACAGTAAGGCTGGTAATAGTTTTTGGTGATTGACCAGCTCCGCCTTTATAAACTACAACTCCGCCACCAAATGATGTGTTCGCGCCATCAGTGAAACTCAAACTATTTGCAGTATATGAAGAACCGTCTCCGGAAGGAGTTCCAGTGACAGGTGAACCCTGACGAGTAACAATCATGATTTCATCAAAGCAGGTTGGATCTGTCCAGTATAATGTTGCTGTTGTATTTGTATCTGATATTTTAAGAGCGCTGGCGTTATCAACGGTACAGATTGTAACGCTGGTCTCTACTCCTGCAGACCATGTAGTGCCTTTTCTTGTGAAAATTTTAAAGAAGTATATTTGCCCTGCTGTAAGGTTGGTAACTGTTTGGGGAGATGGACTTCCTTTCGATACAACCTTTCCACCACCAAAAGAAGTATTTGCTCCATCTGTAAAGCTTAAGCTGTTAGCTGTATAAGCAGATCCGTTACCTGAAGGAGTTCCTGATACAGAGCTACCTTGTTTGGCAACAATCATAACCTCATCAAAGCAGCTTGCCGGATCTGTCCACGAGACTGTGGCATTGTTGATACCAGCTGTTGCTGAAAGCCCGGTTACATTGGCAGGAGTGGTAAGCGTTGCTCCTGAAAATGCTGCAGCAGTAGAATATGTAGTGCCGTTGGCGTTAAAGATAATAAAGTTATACGTTGTACTGGCAGTGAGAGAAGTCAGACTCACGGATGTACCTGTTCCCTTGTAGACACAAAAAGCAGATGCATCATTTTGATATACTGTACCACTTCCAAAAGTTGCGCTTGAAGTGTACGTTGAAATATTGCTTGTCGGAGTTCCTACAGTTATTGCAGATCCTGCTTTGGCAAAAATTAAAATTGTATTTGTTGTTCCAGGATTAGTCCATGTAACATCACCTGTTGTTAAACAGGCATTGCTAAATGCGGAACCTGTTGGTCCGGGATCTTGTCCAAAACAAATAATTGATAAAAGGCAAAGCGCAGTAATTAGTATAGTCCCCCTCATGGTCATTTATTTTTAATAAAACAGCTATTCGCTGATAATGGTATTCTAATAAAATTTCAGTTTGCAATTAATTATTTAACTCACCATTCTTGTCGGTCTTCATAATGAAAATAGAAGACAGTCCAGAAACATCATTTGATCCGGCGATAAGTAAACTTCCATCCTCCATTTCCCGAATGCTACTCACGGTCTCATTACCTGCACCACCCAACACTTTATTCCAAAGTACATTACCATCGCCATCTACCTTCACTAAAAAAATATCCTTTCCACCTTTGCCTCGGTTGGGTGTAGTTAACATCGATCCTCCTATAATAAAGCCTCCATCCTGGGTTGAAATAATAGCATCACCAGTATCATCACTGCTTGATTCGTTTTCTGCTACAGCTTTATTATTGGCAGAGAGTTCTCCATCAAAGTAGAGTTCGCTACCGGTTATGATGTTGCCAAATTGATCAACACGGGCAAAAAACATATTTCCGTTAGTGCCTGTAGGTGTTGCATACGTGCCTGCAATTCCATAACCAAATGCCGATGAGGCTGCTGGTTGAATATCATTTGCATAAAGCTGTTGATCTGTAAGTTCACCAAACTGACTAAAGTTTTCGAACGTTGAATTTTCCTTGACGTATGGTATGCACAGGTAAGATCTTGAAAAGTTCTGATTGTCTTTCAATAAAGCTGAAGCCCAGAGTATCTTACCAGAAGGTGTGGCGTGTACAGATTTGCCGTTTACATAATCGCGGTCAATGAGATCATAATTCTTAGACCATAACGTATCGAATGTTGAAGGGTTGATGGCAACCAGGTAAGGCTTCTCACTTCCCGCCAGGTATTTGTATGTACCTAATGCAATGAGTTCGTTTTGTGCTGTAAAGGTTAGCGCCCCACCGTGAAAGTCAATGAGATTTGTTGTGTCTTTCCGATCCGCGATAACAAGTTTTTTCACCACGTTTCCATTTAAATCAAGCTTAAATATCCGGGCTGAGTAAATCACCAAATCAAATACCGAGATATCGCTGGATTGAAGGTTTAGTTTTATACTGTCTCCAATAATGTAGTAACCATCTGATGTTACCTTCATTCCTTTGGAGGAACCTCCGGCAAGAACAAGATCATCGGCAACACGTTCGCCAGTTTTGTCTGTACGTATCAGGATGGTATTCTGATTACCATTCGCAAGCGTTTCGTTGGCCAGAATAGCATAACCATTTTCAATTGGCTCTGCCGCTATTCCATAAAGATTATGAGCTTTCTCATAGAAACGTATAAAAGTATTACGCTCAGAAGGCTTGGCATCTTCAATGTTTGTACAAGCCCAGCAGAATAATAGAAATCCAAATAAACTATACCGTGAAATCATTTTCTTTTATTCAATTTTTTTGGGTTGAAGATGTTGTATACATAACCTGCTGTAACAGACAGTGAATTTATTTTGAAGATGCTATCAGCATAACCATATTGGAATGCTAAGTTGCTATCGGTATTGAATGCTGATGATTTTGAGTTCACGGCTTTAAGGCCGTATAAATATCTTACTTCTGCAATGAGAAATCCTCCACCAAGTTTAAAATGTGCACCAGCAGATGCTAATATTCCGAGATTGAATTTTTGCCGTTGGGGTTTAAGATCAAATGATTTCTCTTCAATAAACTGATAACCCTTTCTTGTTCTGGAGCCGGTAAATGCTGCGTTGAGTAAATAATCTCCTTCTACCCCTATGGCAACAAAAGGATGAAATTTAAGATTGGGGATCTGATATTGTATACTTATAGGCAGAGATACCCAGGTCTGTTTCTCAGATGCTTTAGTTGTAAAAGCAGTATCTGTAAAATTAACTTTGTTGGTGTAACTAAAGGTTCGTTGTGCAATGCCAAGTTCAGGATTTAATACCCAATTTCCTTTTATTGGTAATTCGATATCAACATGAAACTGAACGCCTATTTTATATCCATATTTACTGGTGCCACTGTTGGCTTCAACAGCTTCTACTACATTGGGGCTACTGGCATTGGCGCCAACTTTGCCGCCTATCTTGTAGACTGGTTTTGTTCTGAACGTTTTATAGAGTGCAATAAATTCAGCTGGATCTACTGATGGATTGATTTCAAAGTAATGATCGGTGCGCAATAAATTCAACATAGCCTCATCGGCTTTTGTCGGCTCCTCCAGATAAATATAGGTTAGGGTTAAGAGCTTATAAGCTTCAACTTTTTCCTGTTCGGTAAAACCATTTCGAATACAACCTTCTAGAATGGAAGGAAGCTCATGAAGCCTACCTTGGTCGTACGTTGCCCGTGCTGTTCGCAATGTTTGTGTACATGTAGACTGTGCTCGGACAGTGCAGGCAAGAAGGCAACAGACTGAAAGGAGTAGTAAAAATTTTCTCATTCGTACAAATTCAAAATTCTATTATTATTTCAGATTTCAGATTTCAGGAGTGATAGAAGCTGAAACGTGAAATCTGAAACATGAAATTATTTATTGATTATTCGCCGGCAGATTCTCACAAGTCTTTTCATACGTCAAATCTTCAGACACGAAAATATCCCATTCATCTTTTGTGAGATTTCGTTTCACCATTCCACAAAGTTTATTAGACATCGTTTCGATTTTAGTCGGCCACGATTTAATAATCTGTTCTTGTGTACCTGCCAGCAGTTGCTCATCATCTGGAGTGAAGGCAATAGACCAAACCCAGTTAGGGTGATCGGCCAGTTTAAGAGGTTGCTCTTTTAAAACCTTAACATTCCAAAGGCGAACTGTTTTATCCTTGCTTGCTGTAGCGAAGAAGGTTCCGCTGTGGTTATACTTAATATCCTGAATCATGGAAGTGTGACCGGCCAGTTCACGTGCTACAAAACCATTAACGATGATTTTCAACAGGCCACGATTATCACCTGTTACAATTGATTTGCTATCAGGGCCAAAGCACACAGCTGTGAGTCCGCTTAAATGGTTATCATAGGTTGACAATACTGCGAAAGTCTTAGCATCCCAAATATAAAGTGTTCCTTTATTTCCAGAGTCGCCAGCGCCAGCAAGACTTAAGCCATCAGGACTGAGCGCCATGTTTCTGATTTTCTCTTTGCTGTTGATAACTTCTTTTGCAGTGCTCATATCAGAATAGCGTATGCTATAACCTTCGTTATCGCGAGCAAAGAATCCTTTTGAATCTGGTGTGAATTGGAGATTACTTACCTCACCTGTGAATCCCTTAATCACTTTTGGTGTTGAAGGATTACGCAGATCGTAAAGCTCAACAAAATTGTTTTTAGGATCAGATGAATTGAAGTTACCTCCTGCAACAAGCCAGTTTCCATCTTTACTTACATCGATAGATGAGATAAGTCTGTAGGGTGCTTCTCCTACTAAAACTTCAGAAACCCATTTGCTATTCTGATACGTCCATCGTAAAATTTTTCCTTCACCACCACCAGAATAAATTTGATTTCCAGTTACACGCGTTACCAATGCCCGAACGTTATTGAGGTGGCCTGACAGGTTATTCGTTAATGGGTCTTCATACTTCTTTAACGAATTGTATAGTCCATCGTAGATATCATTATCATAGACATAACCACCAAACGATTTGTTAAAGTTAAAAGCTTGCTGTGCTAATAATCCTTCTTGTTCAGGATCTGCTACCTGCACTGACTTAATAGCAATAGCTTTGGCGATAGCACGGAAGCGAAGATTTCTCGCCTTCTGTTCTTCCTGGCGTGCCAGTTCAGCATTTTGATTCGCTTTTATCTCATTGGCTTTAGCTCGCTCTGCGTTTTCTTTGGCGAGCTTTTCATTTTGTTGAGCCAAGATGGTTTGCTGATCAGCAATTGCCTTTTGTTCAATAGCAATTTTTTGCTGACGTTCAGCTTCTTCTTTTGCGACTTCAGCTTTTTGACGTTCAACCTCTGCAACAGCAAGAGCTTCTTTAGCACGCTGCTCACTTACTCTTGCTTTTCGTTCATTAACTTCTGCTTTCTTTTGATTTTCCACAGCCAACAATCGCTGGGTATCAGCTTCTGCTTTTTGCACGAAAGCATAGATCAAAAACAGAATACAAATAATTACGGCTGAACCTAATATAATGGCAACGATCCTGGTGCGCTGTAGCTTGCGCTTTTGCTCCAGTTCTTTAATGCGTTGTTCTGTCTCAAACTCTTTCCTCGAATATTCAAGGAATACCATTGTACGTTCAAAGGCAGGGTTGTATCGTTGTCCCCACACCAACGTTGGCTTATGTTTAGCTTGCCAGTTTAATGCAAGTTGTAAATCGGGTGGTCTCCATAAACCTGCTTTACCTACCTGGTACATGGAAGCCGCTTCTGCCAGACGTGTATACATTTGCACGGCCTCAGCTTCATCATCAACCCAGTTTTTCAATCGCACCCAGATTCGCATTAAGCTTTCATGCGAAATGTCGATCATCGATTTTGATGTGATCGGTGTGCCATATCCTGGCGTGAGGAGTGAACGTCCTGGCTCTCTGAATTTTTCAACAACTTCGGCAACATCCTGCTCTGATACATCAGCGATCGCAGCAAGTTCATTTAATCGCGTTGGCCTTCGTATACCAAAGTTCTCACCTCGTTTTTCTGTGATACCTTTAAATAAGACCTCGCAGATATGCTTTTGATTTTCATTCAGTTCATCATAGGCTTCATTGGCGTGCATAGACAGCGCCTCTGCCATAGTACCAATAGCCTCATAATGCTTAAGATCTACAGGCTCATCTTCAAAATCTTTGAAACGTGCCCAGTAACTCCATGTACGCATAAGAGCGTGCTGAAGGATAGGCAACTGATCTGGATTGTCACCGAGATCATTTAATAGTTGTTGCGTTAATCGTGGACTTATCGTTGCGTTACCAACTGCAATAGGACCATCAATGGCACGACGTTTCTGATCGCGTGTAAGCTGTGGAATAAGATAGTGACTATCGTTAATCTTGCGCGTCAACTCAGGAAACTGTGCACAGTCGCCAATAAAGTCAGAACGCATAGTTATGGCCACGTAAATAGGAGCATCAGGATAATTGATGGACTCCATTAACAGGTTTACAAAAGCGAGTGTTTCGTTTATCGAGTTTGCATCCTGATTATCTTTGAATCGGAATAATTCCTCAAACTGATCGACCAGTACCAGATAATTAACATCAGCATCTTTTCTGGTTTGCTCAATAGCTTCAACCAATCCCAGTGAACTGCTTCGGAGCAATGTTGAAAAAATGGTTCGTTTTATTTTCTTCTCATCAACATCGCCACTGAGATACTCATCATTATTTTTTAAGAGAGCCTCTGCCAGGTTATCAATAGGCCCTGCACCAGGACGTGTAACAATAACTTCCCAGTTAGGGCTGGCGTCGGTTAGAAAACCACCATATAAAATAGGCATCACCCCACAATAAATGAAGGAGGATTTACCAGCACCGGAAGGACCGATGACACCGACAAAGCGGTTTTTGGAAAGCTTTAGTAGTACTTCATCACTTTGCCCTTCACGACCAAAGAAGAGGTGACTCTCTTCAATTTTGAAAGGTCTTAGCCCCGGAAAGGGGTTGGAGGTACTTACCAGTTCGTCAACTTGACTCATGACTTACGGATTAAATTCTTTTAAAAACGATTTCAAAGATTCGATCGACTTTTGCTCATCACCTTCAATAACACGAAGGTTCTGACTCTTGAAGGTATCGGTGTTCATCTTTGTGCCTGGTGTGGTAAAGATTGCTTTGCCTATAATGGGTTTCTTTCGACCAAAGCCAGGAGCTTTTAATAAATCAAGGGCCTTCATGCGCACCCATTGCTCATTTACTTTTCCCTTGTATATAATGGCGGCATCAAGATTTTTGAGATTTTCAATGTGATTTTTACGCAGCTCCAATAACTCACCTTCAAATTGAGGAATAAGAACATTAAAGCCCGATTTTTTTATCTCTTCAATCATAGGCAGCACAGCATTGTGATCAATGCGATCGTGCATCAGATAGATAGAGCGGCCCCCAGTTTCCTGAATGAATTTTTTCTCACCGGTATCAACCAGTTCTTCACGCATAATATTTTTAAAATCCTCGAGTGATGTTTGAAGAATCTCGGCACCTTCCTGTGCCTCAACATCACGTTTGATATTTTCTATAAAACTCTTTTGGCGTTCACTGGCATTATTAACGCTGGGTGAGATCCAGATAAGACGTGAAAACTCCTGCTTGTTTTCCTTAGCACTGATGCTTCTTTCGGCTGAGAGTTTGTTTTGTAAATCGACGATGGAGCGGTCTGAACCTTCTGGTATCTCACCATAGGCAGTTCCTACCATGTGAATGGAGAGATTACTTTCATCAAGATCTTTTTTAACCAGCCTTTCCATGTCAACCAGGCTGCCTGGCAATGTACGGTTGGGGAAAACTATATAGCCATGACGTTGCAACTCGCGCTTAATGATGTTACGCTGAACTGAAAGGTCATGACCTGTTTCGGCCAGGTAAATTGTTTTGCGTTTAAAGATGTTTTTTACTTCAGCTTTTGCTGTAGTGTCTTTCAGATACAACAGAGAATCATAAATGTCGTAGGCAAGATCTACAATCTTCATCCAGTACTGACGTTCTGCCTCTGTGCTGAAATAGTCAGTGTAGTCTTTTATTTCACCAGAATCCGGATCGACCTGATACATTTCATAGCCAATCAATTCGCGCAAGCGTGGCGGCTGCTCTTGTTGTGTGAGCGGAGTTTTGAATACTTTAAAAACACGATTTCTATTTTTTACAGACGATGATTCAATGGCCTTGTAAAAACCTTCAACATTATCGAGACAGCGACCTGAATCAATAAAATCTCTTGAGAGAACAGATATCAATACGCCAGCGTTGTCAAGCTTGGGTGAAGTCATAGAGTCATGCTCACCTTTAAGCATAATATTGGGTTTATCTCCCAACACTTGTGTAAGCATTAGCTCCAGAAATTTTTTGAACTGAGCTACCCAGCTCAATTTATCTATAGAAGTAGATTCGTTATCACGGTCAGCAAATACAATCAGTACATCAATATCAAATGCCATAGCCCCTTATTGGTTTATGTTTGAATAGTTTTTACGCGTTGAAATATTTTTAATTAGCCCTTGCACCAGTTCATGGTGGTTTGCCATCACAAAATAGAAGTCCATGATATTGATTTGAAATACCACAGATCTTTCTAAGGCCTCGATCATGTTTGCTTTCTCTACAGCACCTTCAATGAAGATGTCTCCATAAAGTCCGCCTTTCTTAAGGTTACATATTAAAATGTCGTTGATCCTTAATTTCACTTCACCATGTGCTACAATGAATATAGGTGTGTTATGATCTTCCGGATTGAATCTTACTACTTCACCGCGATCAAGATCTAACGGTATAATTTTATCTGCCAGATCACAAATCAGTGAACCGTGAATTCCGCTGAAGGCAGGGAGTTGTTTGATGAATAATACTTTTTCTATCCACAGGAAGAAGCCGTCATCAAGACCATCCAGTAATTGGTTGTTTTCAATAGATGATCCAATAAACTTTTTATCTTTTTCAGGTAATCGTTCTGTGATAGCCTCGTATGCGCTTTTGTCTTTGTTATAGACTACCCAGGCAGCAGTTTCTTGTAATAATTTATCAGTGTTAAAAACCTGTGCTACGAGACCGCGACTAATTCTGAAGTCGGACATATAAGCTGTAGCATGAATAGCACAAGCCTTTGTCCAACGGTTGTTGAGATTAAAGTCCCTATTTAAAATATAGTTGATGGATTGTATTGCTGTATAATTTTCTCGTGGATAAAATAACTGTAGTGTTTCCAGTTTATGCTGAGTAGACGTTTGATCAAGCAGCGGGAAAAGTTTTGGCTTCAATTCCTGATCGATAAACAAATCAAGAAGTTCCATAGCAAAGGCAATACTATCAGGCTCACCAGATTCAAGATTTTCGCGCACCAGTTGCACAGATTCCGGATCGTAAATGATCGAGAGCAACATGATGATCTGATCATAGTTGTCAGCTACCTCTTCATTAAGAGCCTCGCGTAAGTATTTGAAGTCTTCGCCTTCTGGTAATTCTGTGATAGAAGCAAGATTCCAGATAGTTTTACTGATCTCTGTTTCCAGTAAGTTTAAAACTTCACGAGCCTCGCGTCCTGTTGCCCTGTAGTTAATAAAGCGAAGAGAGAAAAGAATTTGTTTTACAATTCGCTTATCAGGATAATCAGCTTTGCGCCATAGTAATTGTAATGCATAGTTTCCACCGATGCGTCCCATGACTTGAACAATGCGCAGCATAACCAGATCAGTCTGACCCGATTTATGAAAAGCAGCTTCTAACGTGGGCAGTACAGATTCACCCGCTTCCTTTAAGGCCGCGGCGGCATGATGTCCATAAGAAGGAGAGCCAAGCATTTCGATTAATACAGACCAGGTTTCCTGGCGTTTCACACGACGTGCTGTAACAAGTGCTTCATAACGCACTTTTGGATCTGGATCGCGAAGCAATTCGAGTAATACGAAAATAGTCTTGGTGCTGATCAGTTTACGTAAAAGCTTACTGGCCAGAACTCTGTCATTTTGCTTAATAGATTTGCTGAGCTTTAACAGATTCTCTGGTGAAATAGACAATATATCATTGTCTTCAACCTCACCACGCGCCTGGTTTGCCAATGACTTGATATCAGATTCTTTCTCAATCCCAATGAGTTTTACTTTAGCTTCTGCAAAGGTTTTTATTCTGAGATTCGAGCTGTCTGTTAACCGGATAACTGTATTCTCAAACAGAGCAGGCTCCAGTTTTTCCATCAGTTTTAACCCATAGATAACTTTCGCTTCTGCTGAACTGTTAACTTCATTTTCAAGTACTTTGTTAACCGTGTATTGTTTTTCTTCCTTACGGTTACTCTTTTCCTTGTTACTTAACAATGTGTTTTGCAATGTCTGGCGATAACTGCTGTGCATTCGACTAGTAACGAAATACCAGATTGCCAGCAATGGTATAGTGAAGATGGTAACATAGATTATACTGAAAAACTCAATCTGGTTGATAAGATAGATAAAACCTGCACCGAGTAACATGGCGAATGCTGTTACAAGACCTTCAATTTTAGTTTGAACATCAATACGCGTACTGATTTCTATCGGCAGCAGATAAAGTTTGAACGTTGGCTGATCCAGTGTTTCCCGTAAGGAACTTATAAACAGTTTTGACATGGAGATGCCAATGAAAAACCCAATGAAGAATTGATCCTTAGGAGAGTAACCAAAGACTAAACCCAGTGCCAGCGCAATGGCAGTAATGCCAAAGATGAGTAATGGGTTGATTAACAATGAAATGCGCATTCCATACTCCTCCATAATCCGGTCAGCTCCAAACACTTCAAACAAGAAAGAGAAGATAACAACACTCATTTCAAATGAAGAAAGAAACACAGCCAGTTTACTGCTGTCAAAATATTGAGTAGTAACAGTCAAGAAAGAGTAGTCCACGAAACTGATGGACATCATGGATACAATTACAAACAGAGACATATAGACAATGTATCTGTTCTTGAAAAAATCCTTCATGCCAAGCTTTTTGTACATTTTTTTCTCTTGTACAAAAGTTCGGGCACGGTTTAAGTATAAAAATGACAGTACGAGGTATAGTCCAAGGTATACTGAGATGCTGACAAGCGATATTGTGTAAAGCCTGTCGATCGGAATATTGTAGTTCGACCAAAGTAAAATACCGAAATAGCCGAGAAAGGAAGCAATCATGGCACCTAAGTCAACGGTGCCCACCAGGCGCTTGGCCTGCCGAAGATTGAACATCCGTCCGAATGAACCCCAGAATACGAGGTAAGTTATGAACGTAAATGGCAATATTTGAGTGAAACCCAGAAAGTAAACCGTGTTTAGGTCCGTAAAAAGTTTCTCACCAAACTCAAGAACTGCTGTTATAATTAAAATGATGATAAGACTTAGCGTCGATAATAACTGAAACGGAATTCGGTTTTGCAAAAAGTTATAGAGGAGCGTGGCAATAACCCCAAAGGCACCCGAAGCCAACAAGGCTAAGGGCAGGGCAGACTTATCGGTCCAGTGCGTAAGAAACAGAGATTGCGAAGCAACACCTATGGTCGCCAGAAAGACGCCCATAAAGAAACTCATGACAAGCAGGATAGTCACACGGCCGCCTTCGCCTTTATGTGCACCTAGCAATTTAAGAATGAATGCTTTCATAGATTAAGCCCAAACCTCCTAAAATTCGGCATATTAACGTAAATATCCTATGAATATATTACATTCATTGTTAAGCTTTTGAAGACTATATTTCTAAGTTATACTTTTACCTTTGCTGAATGCAAAGAAGCACTTTTTAAAAAGAGCATAATCTTTGTAGATTGTTAACAGAAAATTAAATGTTATTATGATTAAAAAAGCTTTCTACCTTTTATTGATTGGATTTTCAGTGTCGTTTGGTTGCCTCGCGCAGAACAATAAAGCCCTGGCAGATGCTGAACGTTTCTATGGAATAAAAAGCTATGATCAGGCATTGCCACATTTCCTGGAAGCAATCAATGCCGGTGAAAAAGACCCGATGGTTCATTATAAAACCGGAGAGTGCTATATGAAATCCAAGGAGAATAATGAGCAGGTAAAGGCTATTCCATACCTTGAGTATGCCCTGAAAAATGGCTCAAATCTTCCTTCTTCGGTATATTATGACTTAGGTAATCTTTATTTGAAAGATGAAAATTTACAGTCGGCTATAAACACTTTTGCGAAGTATAAGGAGCTGGTGAAAGCTGACAAGAAAGCATTGGCAACAGCTGATCAGGCTCTTGAAACGTGTAACAACGCTGTGGCCTTTATGTCGGTGCCTCGCAATATCAAGGTTACCAATTTTGGTACTATCATAAATTCAAAGTATACAGAATATAATCCCATTGTTTCGGCCGATGAAAGTGTGATGGCGTTTACCGCTCTTCGCCCAAACACAGGTAAGACACGTACTGGCGATAAATTCATTGAAGAAATTTACATCTCCTATAACAGCTCAGGCAACTGGACTGAACCTAAGGTAGTGCCTGTGGCATCCGACTATAATGTTGGTACCGCCGGGATGTCTGCTGATGGTCAGAAGATGCTCATTTTTATGGGAGGAGTTACCGACCCTGGCAGTTTGTTCGTTATCAACAAGACAGGTGACACGTGGTCAAAGCCAAGTTTAATCACTCCAACAATCAATACCCCTAAGTTCCTTGAATCAACAGCCAGTATTACCCCCGACGGAAAAACAATCTACTTTGCCAGTGATAGACAAGGTAGCCTTGGAGGATTAGATATTTTTAAAACCCAGATGCTGGCTAACGGAACATGGAGCGCGCCCATGAACCTGGGACCTGAGGTAAATTCAAAAGCAAATGAAGATGCACCTTTTATACACCCTGATCAGAAAACACTATTCTTTACTTCGGATGGTCACAACTCCATGGGAGGGCGCGATGTTTTTGTAACCAAGTCTATCAATGGCAAATGGACTAAAGCCGAAAACATGGGCTACCCGGTAAACACCACGGCAAACGATAACTATTTTACACTGATAGCTGATGGTACCCGTGCATATTTTTCATCGGATAGAAAAGGTGGTTATGGCGATCAGGATATTTACTTCCTGGATATGCCAGCGGAGTCATCGAACATTCCGTTGACCATGATCAAAGGTAAGATTCTGAATGCTGAAACAGGCAAGCCAATGCCTACCAAGATTTACCTTATCGATAACACCACCAATCAAAAGTTAGACTTTGTTTATAATCCTGATCCAAAGACTGGTAACTATCTTGTTATTCTGCCACCATCGAAGAATTATGATATGATCATTGAGTCAGAAGGATTCTTGCCTTATACGTTAAATATTAATATACCTAACCAGGAATATTTTTATGAACTGTACCAGATGATCAATCTGAAAACAATCAAACAGTTTGATGTTGTTGTAGGGCAGGAGGTTCAGGTTAAAAATGCATTCTATGATACCGATCAGGAAGTGAAGGCTGACCTGAGAAAAACGCATGAAGCACAATTGGTTCAAACCGGAAATGTTGACGTGTACGATATGATGATTGACCTGATAGGTTCATCGGACAAGGATGGTATCAATTATATCGTTGATCTGATCAATATGAAAAATCCGGTGGATGTGGTGAACTTTAACGAGAACGAAAATTCAAAAATTGAGGTGGCTACTCGTACCTATTATTATGACGAGAGTGATGAGAGCAAATTCGAGCAGAAAAATGTCGATGGTAAAACTATCTTCTCTCTGCCAACTATGAAAGTAACGGAGGAGGCGCAGAAGCAAAAAGATCAGCCAATTAAGAAATCGGGTAACTACGACAAAACGTTGTTAACCAAATCATCTAAAATATACTTCGATGCTGGTAAGAGCGAAATGAAAGCACAATACAATGCCGAGTTGGATGTTATTCTGGCTGCATTGGAAAAATATCCTGATCTGGGTATTGAGATCTCAGGCTTTGCATCTAAAGAAGGTGCCGAAGAGCTTAACCGCGAACTTTCTAATAAGCGCGCTATAGCGGTGTTAGACTACCTGAATCATCGTGGTGTTGTTCGCCGCAGAATTGTAGCGAAAGGTTATGGCGCCACTACCGATCAATCGGCTAGCAAAGAAGAAGGCAGAAGAGTAGAGGTGCGCGTTGTTGATCTGAACCTTCTTCAAAAAGAATTAGACAAGAAATAAGAAATACGTTAACCTAAACTTAAGGCCGTCTCTGTCCACTCATGGAGGCGGCTTTTTTATTTAATGTGCTTAGCCGTAGAGAAATTTCGCTATCACGCAAGGGAAAATTGAGTGATAGTTTTTGTAATAGAATAACTCTCTGCGAAACTTTGCGCATCCTACGCGCACTCTGCGGTTAAATATCTCCCAAAGAATTCTCCGTGTAACTCCGTGCCCCCTATGTGTTCTCTGTGCAATAACTTAGCAACTATGGCATCAGCAACGAACTATCCCCATAACTCAAAAACCTGTAGTCATTCTCAAGTGC
>DATJHZ010000025.1:0-21708 GCA_035493595.1 Cyclobacteriaceae bacterium
GGCATATTTAAAAGAAGCATTGGCCTTAAGTGAAGAACTCAATGCCTCCACCAACCTTCCCACCGTTTATAAAACCAGCGCTGAAAATTATGCCAAGCAAGGCAAAATGAAAGAAGCGTATGAAACTCAATTGAAGTATGAAGAAGTGCGCGAGAAGATTTATGGTGACGAGAGCAGCCGGAATATAGCCCAGATGGAGATGGTGCTTCGATTCCAGGAAAAGGAACGCGCTTTTGATCTCTTAAAGAAGCAAGACGAGATAAAAAGTCTGGAGCTTAACAACCGGAATCTGATTATTCTCCTGATTGTGTTGTCTGTGTTGATCACTATCGGATCATTTAACTTTCTTTACCTCTCGAAGAAGAAAATTATCAAGACCAAACGTCAGGATTGAAGAAGGAAAAACGATTGCATTCTGTTGTTAAAAGAAAAACGATACTTAACTAATTTTTAACAAGAAAACCTTTTGCTGTTTACTTCTAAAATTTACCTTTGTCGTACAATTAATTCAAAGTATATGTTTCATCTATTTACTGGAGAAGGCGCGAATGTTTTCATTGCTATTGTAGCAGTGTTGGTTGGTTTTGCAACAGCCTTAGGCTATGTCGATTTCCTGCGTACTAAGAAAGAAGAAAAGAAAGATCACTAGATCTATTTATCAATACCAAATAAGAAAGCCTTGGCGTTGATCGTCAAGGCTTTTTTGTTGCGTTGAACCTTCTGATAGCAAAGGAGTTAGTAAGGCGATTTGTAAGTCTCCTGAAAGGCATCCCATTTTATTTTTTTATAATAACCTTCGCCTATAAACTGGGCAATCTTGTGAAATTCAGGTGCTTTTCTGTAACCAGCAAGTGGTTGCAGCATATTAAAGTTCTCATCCAGAAACACAACCGTTGGATAACTCAATTTATTGTTAAGCAAAGCCGCAGCCAACTGGTGATACCCACTTTGACCACTGGCTACAAACTTGAAGGTCGTTCCCTGAAACGTAACATCCTCACGCTGTTCGGCATTGAACTTCACAGCATAGAATTTCTCATTAAGAAGTTTAGCCACCTCCGGATCATTGAAGGTACTCTTATCCATCACTTTGCACCATCCGCACCAGTCTGTGTAGACATCAATAAAAATGGCGCGCTTTTCAGTTTTTGATTTCTCAATAGCCTGTTCAAAGGTCATCCAGTTAACAACAGATTCTACACTTGTTTTCTTCTTTGGCGTTGGTTCAGGAGCCATTGATGTGACGCCAACCAGAACTACCAGACCAAGAATTATTATCGCTATTTTTTTCATAACCCACTCATTACAAACTGAATATCAAATTTAAGAAGAACCGATTT
Source organism: Cyclobacteriaceae bacterium (assembly GCA_035493595.1). Classification (GTDB taxonomy): domain Bacteria; phylum Bacteroidota; class Bacteroidia; order Cytophagales; family Cyclobacteriaceae; genus DATCRE01. The sequence goes on from DATJHZ010000025.1 coordinate 1,341, forward strand.
GAAAGCATGTTGAATTGTACGAAATGTATATTCATTCGTTCAGAAGCGTACAGTATTTAAGTACACCAGTACACTAAAGTATGTAAAAAGGCGTTTTTTATCTATGGCACAACATTGGCAGACCTGGCAATTGTGAAAAGGAGATTTACATATAAAGAACTATCCCTGGTGCTCGGCATTATTGTCGCAGTAATTATCTGGCTCACGCTCAGATTTGCCAGTACTCCTATCACAACCTCTCCCGCCACTACCGGACTCAAGCCATCTGGCAAAACAAGCGAGGTAATTCAACGCTTTGTTAAGAGGGCTGTTTCTCAGATCAAAATATTCTAAATCAAAACAGGCTTACCGGTAAGCATAATAATGCAGTACTGTTTCTATGGCCTTTGTTATTGCTGTGTTAATGGGATAGAACTCGCGCGTTAAGTCAAAATCAATGGCTTGAAGTTGCATGTAATACTGGCTCATAATCGGAATGGATTTGTCGCCTGCCTCAATGGCATTTACTGCCTGATTATAGCTTTCAGCTTGTTCCGTCTTGATGATCTGGCACGTTACCAGTTCGGGCTTATTGTACTTATTGGTACGGGCAGAATAACCAAACAATCTGCAGATAAGACCACGATGGGGATATTCTGAGCACAGACCTTGACCTGGCTGTGTTGGGTTTAAGATCAGGCAGATTGAAGAACTGCTCTGTTTAAGTCTTTCAAGCCATATAAAAGCCTGGTCATTTTTATGCAGATATAAGGCAAAAGGAAGAAATTCAAGAATTGAAGCTTCAATGTCAGGCTTAACACAGCACTTTCCACATCCAAACTGGCAATGTAATGACGACCAGGATTGAAATTCTGAAATCTCCTTGTCCAGCTTCTCAAAAACTGCCTCAACTGCCTTTACCTTTTCCGCTAACTCCATGGGGGGAATTCTTTTTGCAAAGGAAAGACGAATCCGGGATTTACTGAGCCCCGGACATAAATTTCTTTAATCTTCCTTGCGCAGTGGCTCTTACCTTATTTTGTACTAATGGTGTCCATCCTAACAACAAGCCTTTAAAACCGAGCGCGAGGCGTGTCCAGCGCCAGAAGTTGAAATGATCGTGGTGAGTTAGGATCTTGCCGTCTTTGAAAGTGAATTGAGCATGGATGATATTATGAACCATGCGACCGGTTTGGGTAAACGTATAATAAGCATCCCATCGGCAAGAGCCAGCCCGGTCTGTCGATTTAACTTCACTAAAAACCACATTGATATCTTTAGCACTGGTAAGCAACATTTGCCACATCGCTTTTACCTGGCTACTGTTTAAATTCTGAAATACAGGATCACTGAATTCAGCTTCATCATGATAGAGACTTTGCATAGTACTGAAGTCTCGTTTACCGAAAGCAGTGTAGAAGCTTTCAATGATTTGTTGATTAGTATTGGTCATGATTAAAGTTAAAGGTTCTTTTTATAATGGCAAATGTAAAATTCGATGTTATATATCGAAGCGCATAAATGTAGCAGCCCTCACTTTCATAGAGCATTAAATATGCGCGATGGATCTCTAACATTTCATGGAAAATTTGCAAGCGCGCATCAAGAGCAAGACAAAATCTAAATAGTTTATGCACACTAGTCCCCTCCTTATTTTCAAGGAGGGGTGGCCACAGGCCGGGGTGGTTTAATCACTCACACAAATTAATCGTATTAAAATACTGAAACCAGTTCATCAGGTTTTCTTCATGATCAATGTTCAAGGTCTCGAAAATAGTTCGGGCAAATTCGATACTTGCAGTGCCTGTTGCCGTGATAATATTCTGATCTTGTACGACCTGATACGATCTGTAAAATTCACAGCCTTCATATGTAGGCGAGAGAAATTTCAAATAATCTACATCATTGCTGGTGTGAAGAACATTGTTGAGCAAGCCCATATCAGCAAGCATCACTGTCGATCCGCAAATAGAAGCAACAGGTATATTGCATTTAAGGCAATGCGCAACAAGACAATTGATCATGTGATTCTTCTGCTGCTCCCACATAGAGCCACCGGGCAAGATCAACATGGCAGTGTTCGATCCATCTATATCACACAAATCAACTTCTGGTATAAAATCGAGATCAGGTAAAACCTGAAGTCCGCCCATAGAAACAACGGGCGCCTTTGTGAGCGCAATAGTTTTGATGGTGTAGACATTACTTTTTCGTATGCCTACCGATGCATGTGCTATCTCCCAATCAGCAAATCCATCAAAAACGAAGATTAATACAGTTTTATTCTTCTTCATGCTTGTTGTCTACTTAGGTTATTGAATACCAATCTGCACTTCGGTGAAATTGCCAGCAGGCGTTTCAAAATCACAATTGATGTAGATTTCTCTATTCACCATCGTGGGATTGAGCTGATGATGTTGCATATACTGCATCAACTTACCGTATGTAACGGGCAAGTCATACCAGCTACCTTCGTGATACGTTGATAAACATTTAAAAGATTCAGACTTCTTTATCAAAAATTCACCTTGATATCTCTCAGGAGGTGAAGCAATTGGTATGGAGATCTCCAGCGTAAAGGGCTGTGACACATCTCCCGCAAAGCCAAAGTAATTCCAATACACAGGACCAGTAACATCAAGGCTGAGTTTAGCTGCCTCTAAATGGAGGGCACGAGCCACGCGACTTACAAAACCAGAAAGCTCACTTATACGGGTTTCTGTTTTGAAGTACAAAAAATGAATGGGTTTGATCTCTTTGATTTGCATAAGCTTTCGATTTTTATGCTAATCAACAACCCATGCATGACAGCCCTATGTCAGCAGAATTAGGAAATTATTTAATACAATCAGAAATAGTTATAAAACCTGGTCTGGCTGATACTGAGCGGTGTTATGATGTTCATTCAACTCCAGTAGAAACTCGGCAATTCTGGCTTTAAAAGCTTCGTTGTTCTCAATAGTGATTGATTTACCAAACAACAACAGCCATCGGGCCAGGGCTGTGGGATAAGCTGTCAAAAAAGTCATTCTGATTTTATCACCCAGGTCTTCTTCGGAAACAAAACCATAGGTGTATTTCTGTTCGCCTATATAGCGGATTGAAGGTTTTTCAAAAACAACTATTACCTGGTGAACATCACTATTGGTTTTTACAACCTGAGAAACATACTCCTGAATTGAAAGGAGATTTCTGTTGTCAAATTTCTTAGCTGTATTGTACAGTTCCTTAATACGGTCTGCACGAAAATCGCGATAGTCGTTGCGTAACCGACACCAGCCGATGAGATGCCAGGCAGAGCTGTAGTGATAAAGTCCTATAGGTTCAATTTCGCGTTCGGTTGCTTTTTCTTCATAACCAGTAACGTAATGAATACGGAGCACTTCTTTCTGAACAACAGCTTTCTGAATATCTGTCAGGAAATGATTCGGAAAATCAGGCTTTTCCTCACGAGTTGATTTATGAATTTCGATATGAGAATAAAGACTTTCGAGTCTGTCTTTTTCAGAATCATTAAGCACGGCTTTTATTTTCATAAGCGCCGACTCAAAGGCTTTGCGAATGGAATGATCTGTCATCTTCTCTACCAGCTTAGACGCCAACAGCATGGCACTGGCCTCTTCGGTATTAAACATGATGGGCGGAAGGTGAAATCCATCGACAATAAAATAACCTTTGCCTGCCTCCGAACCGATGGGTACACCGGCTTCCATAAGCGCCTTTACGTCGCGGTAAACCGTGCGCAGACTTATCTCAAAACGATCGGAAATTTCTTCAGCCTTAACAATGCGTTTGGTCTGAAGCTGAATGAGTATGGCAGTGAGACGGTCAATTCTATTCATAGCAGAAAGTTACTTCAATAAACGCGAATTGAAATTAATCAGATTCGCGTTTATCGAAAAACTATTGTCTACCAGAATATAATATAGAGCGCTGAAAGAATGCCTAGAATGATAGTTGCCCCAACTGCGAAAGCTCCTTTAGGCTTAAACATGGCTGCATCAATTTCAAGTCCCTTAGGATTATTCTTGCTGCTTGAGTCTGCCAAGCTAATGATCACCATAAAGGTAACGCAGATGATAAATACAAAGCCCATCCGGTCAAGGAATGGAATTTCATAAAGACCTGACTCGCTGCTCAATACTGAGAATCCAGTGCTGCTTAAGAATGACAAATCTGTCCACGTTGGTAACGCTTTTAAGAAAATAGAGAGCGGGAACGTGATCACTGCTGCTGTTAACGCTGCCGAAGATGTAGTACGCTTCCAGAAGAAACCGAGAATGAAAATGGCAAAGATCCCTGGGGATACAAACCCTGTATATTCCTGTATGTATTGGAACCCACCTTTCTTATCGATACCGAGGAATGGAGAAATAATGATAGCAATGATCATTGCCACTACAACCACTACTCTACCTACAAATACAAGTTGTTTTTCAGAGGCTTGAGTATTGAAGAACTTCTTATAAATATCAAGCGTGAAAATTGTTGAGATACTGTTGGCTTTACCAGCGAGTGATGCTACAATCGCAGCTGTTAATGCTGCAAATGAAAGACCTTTCAATCCGGTAGGAAGTAAGTTCAATAATACCGGGTAAGCACGATCAGGATTGATTTCACTACCCACAGTCATCTCTTGCTGGAACATCCCTTCCTTGAAAAGAACATAGGCTGCAATACCTGGCAATACAACAATCACTGGCATTAAAAGCTTTAAGAAAGCTGCGAACAGAATACCATTACGAGCTGTAGGAAGATCTGCTCCTAACGCACGCTGCGTGATATACTGGTTGCAACCCCAATAGTTAAGATTCACAATCCACATACCACCAATAAGAATGGTAAGTCCGGGAAGATCAAGGTAGTTAGGATTATCTTTCTTGAATACCATATGAAAGTGATCGCCAGCCTTACTAACGAGCAAACCAAGTCCTTCACCAACACCTGCTGTATGGAAATGTTCCGATACTAAAGTCACTGCTAAATATGTTGTTGCTAAACCACCCAGAATCAGGAAGAACACCTGGATCACATCGGTATAACCAATAACCTTCATGCCGCCAAGCGTAATGATTACAGCGAAGATGGCAAGGCCACTCATACAAAACCAGAAATTAAGTCCTGACACTGTGCTAATGGCCAGCGCTCCTAAGTAAAGTATAGATGTTAAGTTTACAACCACATACAGCAACAACCAGAAGATAGCCATGGTAGTACTTACTGTAGTGCTATACCGCTGTGTTAGAAACTGAGGCATCGTATAGATCTTATTCTTCAGATAGATCGGCATGAAGAAGATTGCCACAATCATTAGTGTAGCGGCAGCCATCCATTCATACGTAGCGATAGCAAGGCCCATTTTAAAGCCTGAGCCAGACATACCGATAAACTGTTCAGCCGAAATATTTGATGCAATGAGCGATGCGCCGATAGCCCACCAGGTTAGCGAGCCCTCCGCCAGGAAGAAGTCTTTTGAGTCTAGCTGTGTTTTCTTTTTACGATTATATACCCAGTAGCCATAGGCCGCGACAATACAAAAGTAGATCAGGAAGACAATGTAATCTGTGGATTGAAGTTTCTGCATGAGTTATGAATTAGCATTCAACTGAATAAGGTTTTAGGCAACACAAACGTGTTCAACGAATAAAAATGCGGTATTTTTTGAGACTAGCAAAATGTTAGATGGCACAATAGCCTCTTTACAGCAGCTTAATCAGGTAAGTTACCCTTATAGTAAAATAGACTACAAGTCTAATTATCAGGCTTTAAGAGTCAAAAAATGACGTTCAAAAAGTTGTGCACATTTATTTCTAAAAATCTAAAAAAACGTTTTCGGAAAGACCCAAAAAATCAATCCATCGATTAATGTTGTGGGCTTGGTATATGAATTTCTATGTATTGTGCTTTCTCAATTTTACCTGATAAATATAGAATTCTACCCTAAATCTATCCAAAACCCTAGTGGCTCCCCCTTCCATATTCTTTGATTTCTCATCATTTTGTGCTTTGGATTTGGGTTATAAATCAATTTAGCTGCTCCTTGGAGTTGCTCTTGGTCATAAATAAATCACGAATGCCAGAGAATATTACACAACTATGATTCGTTCCATGGTATCTGGTTAATTATTAATGAAATAGCTAACTTGTACTTCTTTTTCATTGTCCACGAAGCATGATTTCAAGTAGTAGTCGCGTAGTATTTATTGGTTTGCCGATTTGTCTGCTACTCATCTTTAGCAAGAAATGTCGGGCACAGGAAGTAAAGCCTGGGCTTGAAGGTATGGCTCCATCTAAATGGATTACTATTAAAAATACGCAAGCGCCAGGTCGGGTTTATAGTTTTGGCAATGGAACTTACAGAACCGCCACACACGAAGACATCTTTGTTAAAGCCTGGCTTCCCGTTATACATAAATCTAAATTCTCCCTGATCGTAGGGCCACAATACCGCACGGAGCAACTTGAACTTCAAAAGAGCGATAAGGATAATCTTATCCCATCGCTTTCAAACTGGAGTTTACGATCTATGGGTATTGATGTACGATCAATGAATCGAATTGATAGCGCCTGTTGGATTTTAATTAATGCTAATATTAACCAGAGTGGCAGTCGTGCAGATGGTTCTTTTACAAACTCCCCTCTGAACTATACTTTTTCTGCAGCTTATCTCAAGAAGAGATCTGCCACCAACGAGATTGGATTTGGTGTACTAGCCGGCAGGGGATTTAATTCTATAACAGTACTGCCTGTTTTTATCTACCATAACAATTATTCTAAAAAAGCTGGGCTTGAAATAAGTTTGCCCTACAAGATATCCTGGCGTTACAACGTCACTCCATCTGATATAATCTATATCAAGACAGAAGCCCTCACTCGTAATTACTATATAAGGAATATTGAGAACACCGGCTACGCCACTTTTAGAAAGTTAGATGTAGACATGGGTGTTGTCTATAACAGAAAGATTACAAAGCTTGTTGGTGTTGAATTATTTGGCGGCTATCGAAAGAATCTGACCAGTAAACTTCCAGCAGGTGTTACAGGTATCAAGACCTCTGGTGTTGCGTTTTCGCTAGAGCTTTACATCAGACCTCCTGGTCGGTAACACAGTCATAACTCACATCTTTCAAACAGAATCCCATGCTATAGAACAGATGAGGTGTTAATTCTTTCAATAACATCTTCCAGCTTCTTTGTTCAGCAATCCAATTTCTCCTTTAACCAACGCTTACTCTTTTGGCAAATATGATGGTTCTTTCTGTCTGCAGAAACAATCCTTCACTTTGATCAAAACAGCCAATACGGTTGATTCAGTCCACATTTTCTTGACCACCTTTTTGTCTCCAACGTTTGCATTGGAATTTACAACGATTACACATCTTTGATTTCATCTACCCTTATTTAAATGAAAAAAACTATTCTCGTTGTTGAAGATTTTGAAAGCATTCGAAATTTTGTCCGTGAAACCCTGGAGAAAAAGGGCTACGCAACAATTGGAGCAGCCGATGGCAACGAAGCTTTTGAAGTAGTAAAGGACCATGCTAATGCTGTCAACCTGGTGCTCTCCGATTATAATATGCCAAATTGTACCGGCCTTGAACTCCTTCATAAAATAAAAGCTAATTCTGCTACATCGGCGATACCAGTTATATTCCTCACCACAGAGTCAGATCCTGGCAAGATGAAGTCGGCTAAAGAAGCTGGACTTTCCGCCTGGGTTAGAAAACCTTATAAGGCTGAGTTATTCTTTGCCCAGATTGAAAATATTATTTCAAATGGACAATAACCAGAAAAGGTTCATTGAAGATACTCTTGATCTGTTAAACGAGTTAGACGAAGGCCTGATGCAGCTTGAAGCCAATCCTATGGCTTCTGCTCCACTTGAACAAGTCTTCCGTACCATGCACACTATCAAAGGTGCGGCGAACATGTTTGGCTTTGAGAATATTGGCGAACTGGCTCACCATCTTGAAACACTATTTGACATGGTTCGTCAGGGAAGACTACAGGTCACTGATAAACTTATTAGTATTACGCTCCAGGCATTTGATAAGGTTCGCTACCTGCTTCAAAAAAAAGATATTGGAGCAATTACCGAAGCTCGGGGACTGCAAGAACAATTATCACTGGTACTTCAATTTCAAAAAAAAATTGAAGGTAGCCTGTCAATCGTAACTGATCAAAAAGATACTTTAATAACATACCTCGTTCAGGTAACGCCAACAGTATCCATAACACCCGATGGAAACCATCCACTTATTTTCATTGTAAAAGATCTCGAAACACTTGGCACCAGTAAAATTACTCTCTACCAGAACGATGATTTAACGATAACGCGTTGGAGCCTGGTTCTTTCAACCACTACTTCACCAGAAGAAATTGAGAGTTATTTCATTTTTATTGATAATGAGTGCAAGGTAGAACTCGTGCAACTTGGTATTGGCAATCTTTGGGATCTCCCCTCCTTCACTGAGATTACTAGTCAGTATCTGGCAAATGAAATTGGTGAAGAAGAATTCAAAGTTCAGACTGAAAAACTTTCGCATCAGTATCAGATCGGTATTGAGAAACAGAACCTCACGGAGAAACAAGAAGATCGAGAGGTCAGTGAACAAAAAGTACTGAACGATACTGTCATAAAAGTAAGCAAGCGTAAGATTGATGATTTACTGAACTGGATTAGCGAACTCATTATTTTACAAGCCCAATTGCTTAATGTTTCTCGGCATAATCGTGTAGCTGGTCTTGAGGAAATTACAGAACGCATGGAAATGATTACCAATCATCTCCGGGACACTTCGCTGCAGATTGGTCTTGTGCCTATTGAATCACTGGTTATACAATTCAAGCGTTTGGTTCGTGACCTTTCAAAGACACTTGGCAAAAAGGTGAATTTCCTTTCTAAAGGAACGGAAACAGAGATGGACAAGGATGTAATCGAGATGATGATTGATCCACTCCTGCATCTTATTCGGAATGCAATTGATCATGGCATTGAAACTCCTGAAGTGAGAAAGATTTCAGGTAAGGCAGAACATGGAATAATTAGACTTAAGGCATATCGATCCAGTACATTCATAAACCTGATCATCAGCGACGATGGAAAAGGAATTGATGTAGAGAAAGTATTGCGCAAAGCAATTGAAAAAGGTATAGCTCAACCTGAGAACAACTATACAGATGCTGAAATTTTCAACATGATATTTCATCCCGGGCTTTCCACTTCATCTATTGTCTCTGATGTCTCTGGCCGTGGTGTAGGTATGGATGTTGTTAATCAAAAAATTGCTGAGCTAAGAGGTACTATTATGGTTACCAGCTCACTTGGACAAGGTACATCTTTTCACATCCAATTACCACTTTCAAGATCTATCATTGATGGTATGCTGGTTTGTGTATCGAATACGCATTATGTAGTGCCTCTCAGCGTAATTGATCGCATAGACCGTATACCCTATGCTTCTATCGACCGGGGACAGCGGTTATACAACGATGTAATTATAAATGATGAACCTGTGCAGGTGTTTTCTATGCATAGCAAATTTTATTCAGGAACTGAATTACCTAAAACAGCCGACATCATTTCTATCACCATCAATGGCATTCGTAAAGGAATAGCTGTTGATTCCATTCAAGGAAAAATACAGGCCGTGCTGAAACCATTGGGTGAAATGTATAAACAACAGGATTTTATTTCCGGAAGTACAATTCTGGGTGACGGAAGTATTGCACTGATACTTGACCCTCAAAGACTCTTTAATAACTAACCATGACTAAAACCACCAAGTGTCCATGATTAATGAATCAACGTCAAATGCCTATCTCACCTTTATGCTGGGAGATGAAAAATTTGCAATACCTGTCGACAGTGTGCAGGAGATTGTAGAGCTTGACCAGGTTACAAAAGTACCTCAAACGCCAGACTATATGCTTGGTGTTATCAATCTTCGTGGCAAGATCCTGCCCTTACTCGACACACGTCTGAAGCTGGGACTTCCCAGCATTGATAGAACCAAGAAAAACAGAATACTGATACTGGATATACAAGAAACAGTCAAGGTTACTCAAGTCGGTGCCATTGTAGACGTTGCTCGCGAAGTGGTGGAGATTGAAAATCAACAAATACAAAAGTCTGATGACTTTGAACATTATAAAAACTCCACACCCATCACAGGCATAGTGAACAACCACGGAGACATTACCATGATCATGGATATTGCCAAAGTATTCTCCATAAATGATATCGATAAGATTAACCAGACTTTGAATAAGTAAAATTTAAAAACTATTGCATTATGCTAAATAAACTAACTATCCGGAACAAGCTTATATGGGCGTTTGCTTCTCTCATTATATTGATGACCATCATTTTTGTTTTGTCTTATTCCAGAATCGGCATCATTCGGGAGCGAATTAGTATCCTTGAAAGTACTGTAAACCAACAGGTAACTATTGCACGCATACGGTACCACGCATCATTAATTGTCCAGTTACAAAAAATGATCATACTGGAAACAGATGCGCAGAAAATGAATGAACTGGCTAATCAAATTGAGTCTAATGTCAGACTCATGAACAGCAAATATGAAGAGATCAAGAAAATTAGCTCAGGGGAACTTTTAGCAATTGCCGAGGAGCTTGGACCCAAGTTGGATGAATTCTCCAATGTCAATAAAAGCGTTGTTAAACTTTCTCAAGAAAATACTGAATGGGTAGCAAGAGATCGTTCCTTTGCAGAAGGATATGCCGAGTTTTTAAAAGTAAAAGGTACACTGGATGAATTGATTGATTATTTTACTGAAAGTGGTACAAAAGAACAGATCAATCTGGCTTCACAGATCAACGATGTACTCATACAACTTTATGGTCAGGAAAAAATTTTAGTACTCTCACCTACAGATGCAATTCGCGAAAGATCCTTCAAAGAAGGTTCTGACCTTGAAGGTAAATTAGAAATTCTTGTTACCAAGCTTAACAGAAATCTTGCTGGAGAAGGTCAAATACTGTTAGACAAATATTTTAGACAGTACACTAACTTCATCGCGATTCACGCGGAGACCATGAAGCTAGCACTTCGTAGTACTGCTGCCAAGGCAGGGGTTCTCTCCAATAGTCAGGCTAACCAGATCTTCACTGAACTGAAACTTAAAATAGATGATTACACAAATAAAACTGCCACTCAACTTGCTGCAGATCGTAAAGAAACAGACGAAATCTATGCTGGCGCTGTTCGTATAATGACGGTCATTATTGTAATTGCTATTATTGCCAGCGTGCTTATGGCTATGTGGTTATTGAAAGGTATTACCACTTCTCTGAATACCGCTACTCTTGCGGTAAAGAAAGTTGCCGCCGGCGATTTCTCTGCCGATGTTACCGTTAATAGCGAAGACGAGATTGGCTTAATGTTAAAAGAACTTCAGTTCATGATTGAAAAACTTCGTGCCTCGGTTGATGTAGCGAAGCGAGTAGCAAAGGGTGATTTGATGATTGACTTTAAAGCACAGAAAAACCTTGGTGGCGATCTTGATGATGCGTTAGTGTTAATGGTTAATAACCTGCGCGAGATTGCTGTAACAATTTACAACGGTGCAGACAATGTAACCATGGCAAGTCAACAAGTTGCTTCGGCTTCTCAGCAAATGTCTCAGGGAGCACAGGAACAAGCCAGCGCTTCTGAAGAGGTTTCATCTTCTATGGAACAGATGGCCGCCAACATTCAGCAAAATACAGACAACTCAAGAGAGACAGAAAAAATTGCGAACAAAGCGGCTAAAGATATATTGGCCAGCAGTCAATCTGTATCTGAAACCGTGAATGCCATTACCACTATCACAGAGAAGATATCCATCATTGAAGAGATTGCCTCTAAAACAGATCTTCTTGCTCTTAACGCAGCTGTTGAAGCTGCTCGTGCCGGTGAGCATGGAAAAGGTTTTGCAGTAGTAGCTGCGGAAGTACGGAAACTCGCCGAGCGCAGTCAAAAAGCAGCGGCTGAAATAAATGAAATATCTGCACGCACCGTAAGGATGGCGCAAGAATCAAAAGATATGTTGACTAACACTTTGCCGGATATTAACAAAACAGCTGAGCTTGTTCAGGAAATTGCTGCTTCCAGTGTAGAACAAAACAGTGGTGCAGGCCAGGTTAATAAAGCTGTTCAGCAATTATCACAAGTTACACAAGGCAATGCTTCGGCAGCAGAAGAGATGTCATCCAATGCTGAAGAACTCAACAGCCAGGCAGAAGAACTGAAGGCAGCAATAAGCTATTTTAAACTTGATGACAGAATGAGCAACAAAACTTCTCAACGTCAGCAAACAAAAACAGTTAAAGCAGCTTCTCTTGAAGCAGCACTTCATTCATCAGATACTATAAATGGAAACGGCTACAATCTGAAATTAGATGGTGGTCCAAGCGATAATAACTTCTCAGAATTTTAAACGATTACGCAAATGATGCTTGCCTAATTCAAAACTTGGTTTGGTTAAAGTGCTCGCAGTAAGTTGATATCTTCATTGGTAAAAACTAACTGCGGCACTTTTTAACAAATTTCTTTAATGCCATGAATAATCCTGATGCCACTTTGTTTTTGCGAATGGATGACGATAGCTTCAATCGTCTTACTTCATATATAACGCGTGAATATGGCATCAAGCTGCCTAAAGCTAAAAAGTCCATGCTTGAGAGTCGACTGAACAGAAAGGTGAAAAGCCTTGGGATGGAGAACTATCAACAATTTCTGGATTTCATTTTTAGCGATGAGGGAAAACAAAATGAATTGTTCAACGTCATTGATCTGATCACTACCAATAAGACTGACTTTTACCGAGAGCCAGCTCACTTTCAATACCTGAAGGATTTTTTTCTTCCCGATTACATAAGCAAAAATGGCTACAGAAACTTGAGTGTATGGTCAGCCGGATGTTCTACTGGTGAAGAGCCTTACACGCTAATGATGGTGTTAGAGGAGTTTAAAAAAAAGTTTACGCCTTTTACCTATTCACTAATGGCAAGTGACATTTCGATCAAGGTTATTCAAACAGCCTATCAGGGTATTTATCACAAAGACCGGATTGCTGATATTCCTGCAGAATTGAAACATGCCTATTTTTTGCGAAGTAAAAATAAAGATGGAAACCTGGTGCGGGTGAAACCCGAATTCAGAAAAAAAATTATTTACAAGCGAATCAATCTCATGGATAATTCATACAGAATAAACATAGACAAGGCAGCACTGGATATTATCTTTTGCCGAAACGTGCTCATTTACTTTGATAAATCAACACAGGAAAAAGTAATTAGAAAACTTATGACTTGCCTTCGCCCGGGAGGTTTGCTTTTCCTCGGACATAGCGAGTCGCTCATGGGAATGAACATACCTATGAAGCAATTAAGACCAACCATTTATCAGCAACTGTTATGATCGTACCTTTACCGATCATATCAAAACAATATTTTATTACAGATGGTCAGTTTTTAATAACCACTGTACCAGCCACTATTCATACTGTGCTGGGGTCATGTGTTTCTGTTTGTCTTTGGGATAGAAAGTTGAGGATGGCAGGAATGAATCATTACCTGCTGCCAGGCTCAACAGCAAGTGCAGCAGGAAATCCTAATCATGGATATACCTCCATTCCTATGTTGATCCGATCCATGGTCAATCGTAAAGCACAAATAGAAAATATGGAAGCAAAAATTTTCGGTGGCTGTAACTCCTGGCTTCGCGATAACAACCTCTTTACTGTAGGAAAGAAAAATATTGAAGTAGCCAATCTTCTGTTGAGAGAGGCAGGAATAAAAATCACAGCTCAAGACACCGGTGGTATCTATGGAAGAAAAATTGTTTTCAACACCTACACCGGAAAAGTGAAGGTGCACATGTTAACCAAAACAGTAATAGAAGTAAATGAAGACATCTATAAAGGTTTTAGTTATTGATGACTCAGCACTGGTACGCCAGACATTAAGTGACATCATCAATTCAGATCCTCAACTTGAGGTTATCGGTACTGCGGCAGATCCCTATTTTGCTGCTAAAAAAATCCGTACTGCAATTCCAGACGTGATTACACTTGATGTGGAAATGCCCAGAATGGATGGGCTCACTTTTCTTAAAACATTAATGGCCCAGTTTCCAGTGCCTGTTGTAATTATCTCAAGCCTCACGCAACAAGGCGGTGACCTGGCGCTTAAAGCTCTTGATCTGGGTGCCGTAGAGATTGTAGCGAAATCAGAAATCAGAAATACAAAAGAATATCTCGAAGAGTCACGCATACGAATTACCGATGCCATAAAAGCTGCCAGTATGGTTCCCGTAAAACGTATCGCTGTAAGCAAGACTCTGCAAGAGTACAAACCCATATTAAAATCGCAGCAGCTCAACAATGCCAATCCCCTGCTCTATAAAACAACAGACAAAGTAATTGCTATTGGTGCATCTACCGGAGGTACAGAAGCGTTGAGATTTTTCTTAAAAAATATACCAGCAAATTGTCCTGCCATTTTAATTGTACAGCACATGCCCGCCGGCTTCACAAAATCTTTTGCTGAACATGTCAATACAATTTGTGAAGTGACTGTAAAGGAAGCCACCGATGGTGAGCGAATCATGAGAGGTCATGCCTACATTTCTCCTGGCGATCGGCATATGATGCTACTGCGAAGCGGAGCTAAATATTTTATCAAGCTTACAGATGGCGAATTAGTAAATCGACATAAACCATCTGTTGATGTTCTGTTTGACTCGGTTGCTTTAAATGCAGGACAAAATGCTGTAGGAGTAATCATGACTGGAATGGGTCGCGATGGAGCAGCCGGACTTTTGAAGATGAAGCAAGCCGGTGCACAAACCATTGCTCAGGATGAACAGTCATGCATTGTATTTGGAATGCCAAAAGAAGCCATCAAGCTTGGTGCTGCCGATCAGATCCTGCCTTTGAAGGATATTCCCGCTCGCTTGATTTCTCTATTCTAAATTTAGATCTTAAACGCAGAGGCTTTAAACCGCAGAGGATGCAAAGAATTTATACAAAGTTACGTTATGAATTTCTTAAACTCTCAATCCTCTCAGATGCCTCTTCATCACTCAGGGTTGAAACAATTACCCACGTTACATCAGCGATAGCCAGCGGAGCATAGGTGTAAAGACTTTCTACTCCATTGGCATTCTTCTCGAGCTGTTGTCCTGATTTTCCATTCAGAGCTTTGGTGATACAATTAAGCCTTACATTTTCAAGCAAAATATTGGTGCCTGTTTTTCCGATCTGTCGTATAACGTCATCGGCATAACCCTGTCGCTTAAGTGCGTTGAGATAGCGATCAGCATTTTCAATCATACCGCGTGTAATAGAACGTAATCGATAATCGCTTCCAACCATAAATGTTTCACCGCTGTCACCCTGACCATCTTCACGCCAATGATTATCGCCTGTAAGAATCTGATTTACTTTATTAATTGGCATTTGAAACACAACAATTCCTATTTTGATATCACCATCATACACAGGCTTTGCAATGAACGATGCCGGTGCGTTATACGAAGGAGCATATGTTTCAAAATCTATCAAACGAACAATATCTCTATCCTGCGAGGCTATAACCTCTTGTACAACTTTTCCAAAATTAGTTGTGCTATAAAGGCCAGTGATCATATTTGTTGCGTAATCAACTTCTTTGAAAACACTATAGACTAATTCGCCTGTAATGCTATCCAGGAGAAAGATATCATAGTAACCAAATTTCTCAAGATAACTTCTGATGATGGGATGATACGTTGCATGAACCTTACTGTATTCACTTCCGTCAAGCGGATCATTGAGCATTGATTTTTGTCCGGTGGGATGAGCGTTGTTTGAAATGTAGTGGTACTGTAAGATAGCAGCTTTCGTTTCACCCGGAATGTACTTCTCTACCTGGTGGATCTGATTGGTGTTGTCATTGAGCCGCGGTATAAATTCATGTTTATAATATTCAATGATGCTATGATTCATAGCCGCCAGTTTTTTTTCCGATACATTTACGTCAATGGTTTTAAACGCTGCGGCAAATGCTCTCATGGCATCCAAAATCATTTTGTCTTCTGAAAACGTGATGATCTGGTTTCGGATGATGTCAAAATAATATTCAATGTTTCGTTTCTTCGCGAAAGTGATAGACAATAGTTGATCAAATTTTGATTGCCTGTTTAAATCTTTCAGCTTACTGAACAGCTCTGTGTATTTACGACTTACTTCCTCTTGTGTCGCCTGAAGCTCTTCCTGATTCTGTCTCAGTTCTTCTTCCTGGGCACGCATTTCTTCAGCCCGTTCCTCCGCCTCCTTCAGCATGGTTCGCGTATTCTCTGAGAGTCGCAATGATGTTATGGTATGGGCTATGCTCTCGCCAATCTTTTCAGCAAACATAATTTCATGCGATGCAAATTCACGGAAGGTGGCCATTTCAACTATACCCACAACAGTACTATCTATCTTAAGGGGAATGATCAAAATATTCCTGGGATTCGCATCACCCAACCCTGATGTAATGCGAACAAAATCATCAGGTATGTCTTTGAGATAGATTGTCTCTTTTTCAAGATAAGCCTGCCCAATCAATCCCTGACCAATTTCGATCTTCATTGACAAGTGTTTATTTCTGTCGTACGCATAACAGGCTTGCATCTCCAGATATTCATCACCGTCTTCACTCCGTGTGAGAATAAAAATGGCACCCTGGTTTGCACGCAAAGTTTTTACCATGTTTACAATAATAGTATTACACAGTACTTTAATATCTGTGCTGCTCTGCAATAATTCAACAAACTTAGCCAATGCCTCGGTTGACCATGCACGTTGTTTCTCCTCCGCCTTCATGCGCACAAGATTGTCCTTTATGTCCAGGAGTGCTTTACCCATCAGATCGTCATTACCAGAAACAACATAGCCCACTTCCAGATTGCCATTACTAATGTGTGTCATAAAATCAGACTTCACCTGGAGGCTACTCGTTAATGCATGGAGATTTTCAGATACTTCACTTAGCTGATCTTTACCATCTATCTTCTTTCTATCGGGATAACCTCCTGCCGAAAGAATGCCTGAAGCCTCGTGGATTGTTTCTACGGCCAATGAAATTTTAAGAATAGAACGAACAGAGAACACAAGCCATAACACACTCACGCAAAACAGCGTTATACCTGTAATAGCTAAATTGAGTTTCGAGACTTTTTCGTGATCGAGGTAGAAAATGCTGGCAAGGACAAGCTGTATCAGTAAACCGACTACAATAGAAGGGAGTAATCTATAAAGAAGTTGTTTTTTTCCGGGAAGCATAGGTCAAACCCGAAAATATCAAGTTTTATAAAGTTCTACAACTGAATATGAATGACAATAAAGGCGACAACAGCGCAAACGAAAGCGGAATTAAAATATACCTAGCAATGAAGGCATGTGTTTGAAACACACGACGATTTATCTACCACATGGGTTCGCTTATAAAGATTTCGCAAATGGCATAATCCTTGAAATTCAGAAGTTCTCAATCATCATTCGATTAGAGTCTTTGAGTGCAGATGATGAAGAAAAATGTCCTTAATCTGGCATTTTTTTTAACTTAAATAATAGTATCGAGGAGGTGATCAAGAATGGCGATCCTGTAATGAAGCTCACAAATGCCACAGCATCTCCTCGTAGCATTTCATGAGTGAGATACATAAACCCAATAAATAAAAAAAAGCAACCTGCCATGATAACTCGAATAATAAGGCGCATTCGTTTAACAATCAAAGCCAAAATCAGTAGCACTTGACCAACCAACGAAAACAAACATGCTGCACCTAAAGAATTATCATATGACGTAAATATTTTAAAAGTAAAATACTCGGTATTTACATAGGGAAACCAAAACGCTTCAATCATCGCAAGGCAGGCTATTCCATGACCAGCTCCTATAACTATCAAGAAATTTAAAACAAGAACAATTGTGATTCTTCTCTCAAGCCTCAAAGTATCAACACTATTATCTCTCATTGGCATAAGTCTATTTTGTCATAATTATTCCATTGACACAAACTCTATAAATTTCTTAAGCGCTCAATTACATTCCCAATAGGCTGTTAGGATTAACTTGGAATCTCAAGTTTTTTTTATAATCGAAACTTCTTTTTCGTTCAGATAAAGAAATACTTTTCAAGGTCACCTTTTTTGAATCTTTTCTCTCCTCTAATCCTGTTGTGCAGTGATGCATCACAACGGCACCTCCTCATGCTTCTGAAAACTATAATACAAATAGAAGAGCGCTGGCAGAATAAATATACTTCCAAGAATTAATGCCCAGCCTAGTGCGTCCATAGTTTTGTTTGGTGCCATGGTATTGAAGAGTGATAAGTTCTCTCCTCCTCTAATGATGATCACATCAGGAAAGTGAGCGTAACTGATGGCCAGCAAAATCATCACTACCTGAAACGCTACAAACGGGCGGATGATCAGTGACTTGTTCCGATATAAAATCAGGTACCACATAATTGCCAGTGAACCTGTAGCAGCTATTACCGCGGTAAGACCTACAGGGCTGTAAAAAATCCATTGCAGTAAGGGAATGTGATCAAGCGAGGCTGCAATAAATACAAGTGCGCCACAAATAACGGCAGCGATGTTCATACGCCTGGCTTTATTAACAAACCGCTGGCGGTCTTCAGCATTGTCAGCTTCTCCTATAAGGTAAACCGAAGCAAGAAACCCGCACAGTGCTACAACAAAAAAACCAACACCAACCGAGAACCAGTTGAGCCAGCTATGCATGTAACGTTCTGAAAAAGTATTTGCGTTAATATCAATATGCCCGGAAAGAACACTACCCGCTATAATACCTAAGAATAAAGGTGTCACAATACTTGATAATGCATATACCCGGTTATAAACTTTCTGCATATCATCTTTCACAGCATCATAATGACGAAACACAAATGCAGTACCGCGTGCTATGATGCCAATGAGCATACAAATCAATGGAATATGTAATGACGTTGACATCTCTGTATAAATTGCCGGAAAGCCAACAAACAAAATTACAATGGCAATGATGAGCCACATGTGATTCGCTTCCCATATAGGACCGATGGCCATGTACAATGTTTTACGCGTACGGCTTCTGTTCTTGGCTGATGTAAATAATTCAAGAATGCCTGCGCCAAAGTCTGCACCACCCAAAATGATATAGAGCACAATGGAGAGAAATAGAAAAGCAATGACAATATAATTCATCATAGACGACGTGCTTGATTTTCATTGTACAACACCGGCACCATTTCAATCTGTCTTTTCAAGAGAAATACAACCACAACTGAAAGCGATATGTATATGAGTGTGAAGAGATAGAACGAATAGACAATACCTGGCATGGGTGTAACAGCATCGGCTGTACGCATCACACCATAGATGATCCAGGGTTGTCGTCCAACTTCAGTAACGGTCCAGCCTGCTTCTACTGCAATGAAGCCCATGGGTATGGCCATCACAAAAAGATTTAAGAACCATCGCTCTCGCAGCCAAAGCATTCTGCGCAACGAAATAAAATAAAGAACAGCGAGTGCCATCATAATCATACCAAGTCCTACCATGATCTGAAAAGCAAAGTGTGCCACTGCAACCGGTGGATGTTCATCAACAGGAATTTCATCAAGACCAATTACTTCCTGTTCAAGATTGCCGTGCGCCAGAAAGCTGAGCAAGCCCGGAAGCTTAATGGCATAGTTTACCGTTTGATGTTCTTCATCAGGCAAACCACCAATAATAAGTGATGCTGATTTTTCTGTATGAAAGTGAGCTTCCATAGCGGCAAGTTTCGCAGGCTGACGTTTCGCTACATCCTTGGCCGAGAAGTCTCCACTAATGGGCTGAAGTACTGCTGCAATAGCAGCAAAGACGATCACAATCTTAAATGCTTTTGTATGAAACTCTATTTGCTTTCCTTTTAAAATCATCAGTGCATGAACACCAGCAACGGCAAACCCGGTGGCTGCAAATGCAGCGAGTGTCATGTGCAGTGCCTCAAACAACCATGCATTATTAAACATGGCTTTGATAGGATCAATATTAATGTAATGTCCATTAACAACATCAAACCCGGTGGGACTATTCATCCATGCATTGGCTGATACAACGAGGATGCCCGAAGCCAATCCACTGACACCGACGATAACACCCGTAAACCAATGGAACCATCTGTTCAGTTTATCCCAACCATACAGGAAAAAACCAAGCGCTATAGCTTCTATAAAAAAGGCAGTACCTTCTAACGAAAATGGCATTCCAAAAATAGGGCCCGCATGTTTCATAAAGGTTGGCCAGAGCAAACCAAGTTCAAATGAAAGCATGGTGCCGGAAACCGCTCCGGTAGCAAAGAATAT
>DATJHZ010000026.1:0-20097 GCA_035493595.1 Cyclobacteriaceae bacterium
AACCACAATATAATTCTCAAAGAATTCTGTATCTCTGAATTTAGTACCTTCCATGTATGCAGTAAAATCAGGAACAACACTGCGCATGGCATTGACATTCAAAATGTATTTTGGTTTAAAGTGTGAATTAGAAGGATAATCTTTATAAACACCTGTTACTTCAACATCAATCTCTTTACCACGCGTAGCCCAATTATGTTTTACTGTAATGATTTGCCCGATAGGATCATCATCACCGAATAATCGCTTAGCTCCTGTTTCACTAATGATCATGCTATTAGGGTTGGCGAACATTTTATCTCTATTGCCTTTAAGAAGATCGAAGACTACGATCTCGTCAAAACCAGGTTCAGTCCATTTTATTTCTTCTGTGAGAATGATTTTATCTTTTGCTTTGTGATGAAGTGAAGTAGGATAACCTATATAATCAACACGAGTACCTTTAAGAACCTCGCTCCGTGTTTCTTTTAAATATTTAACCCAATAACCCGGAGTAGAGGTGTTATCAAAGTTCTGACCATTAGCATTTGTAAACGTACAACCCACCCGATAGGTATCGTGAAAGTATGGCTGCATAGTATCATACTGTAGTTCATCGCTCACATAAAGAAAAATAAGTATGGCACTGGCAAGACCTAATGCGAGACCTATCATATTTAATATTGAGAATAACTTCTGGCGCTTAAAATTGCGAAGGGCGATCAATATATAGTTTCGGATCATATTGAGGAGGTTTGGCTGGTATGATAAGAACGTACATCAATACAGAATATTGGTTACTCAATTTAATCTTAATTGTTACAACGCAGATGAATTTTGTGAACAATTAGTTCTGCTAATGATTGAAATACCGAACGGTGGGGTAGCACGAAATTCCAATATCGAACACAATGAGAATGTGTTACTGGACTATTATCCTTGATATACTCAATTAACTTTCTGCGCTGGCTTATTCATTTGCAGCATAATAAAAATAGATACAGCAGCAAACAGATGCTTCAGCGAATGACCGCTGATTAATTTTCCTGCATTGTAAACCTCATCATCATAGTGTTCAAAAACTTTTGCAATGATGTACACTAAAATCAAACCCAGCAATTCTATTTTAATCTGACGAGGTGTAGAATAAATAAAAATTATAAGTGGAATAATGAGCATGGGGTAAAATTGCACGAGGGCATATAAGCGCAAATCACCGGAGCCTCTTAACTCTCCAAAGTACCAAACCAAAACACTAGTTACTCCAAGAATCAATAATGGAAATAAAAGAAACATCCCTGCCTTATAATTAACATAGCGACTAATGACAATTGAAAAGAATGACATGAAGGTGATAGTCATTGGTATTCTATCCCATACAAGCGAAGTATTTGAAGGTGTGTAATGATAATAGCCTGATCCCAATCCAATACCAGCAACACCAATACACAACATCACATAAGGCAATGAAGATACCGCTAATGAATTCTTAAAAACTTCAGATTTATATAACCCGACTATGCCCAAAATTAAAAAAGGAATATTGGAAATTACGTTCCAGAAATTATTGACTGATAAAATTGTACGCGTATCAGCAAAATGATGATATGTTTGATCTTGCGGAATTGGTGCGTGAAGAAACATGAGCACCACACAACCTACGGTAATTGCAATGATGAGTAGTGATTTGAAATGTGTAGTCAATACTATGAGCTTAAATAAAAATAAATATAAACACTTCTTTCAATTTACACCAAACAGAAATCTTCTTTTGAAAATTACAAAACACAAAAGCCCGGCTTTTACAACCAGGCTTTTGCATAAAATTAAATCGAAACTAATTTACTAATCATTGCTGCCATCATTCTTTCCTCTTGATTGTTTAGACTTTCCGTCTACCGTTACTGTGAAAGTATTATCACAACTTCCATCGCCAAAATCTATTGTTACTGTTTTAGATTTGGTAATGTTGGTAATTACTTTAACACCACTTACAGGCATAAATACTTTATTTGCTTTGATGCAAGAACCTAAATAAACAAGCGGTGTAGTTATTGATACTGTATACTCATTACCATGACGGTTTGTTCCGGATGCTGCGTTAGCAACTACACCAGGTCCGTTTGTTACAGTATAAGTATCTTCACTGGCGGTATGATCCCACTTCTTGGTTTTATTTACTACGCGTGTCGCCGTAGTTGCATCAGGCCATGTAAATGTGTGAGAAGCTTCTACGTTCCATGTTACACTGAATGGATCGAGCGTAAATGCCGTGCATGAAATAGTGCGTGTTCCTGCTATTGCAAGATCATTAATAGTGTAGTTATTCAATGTGATAGTAATAACGGAACCTTCATGGAACCATAATCCACCAGACCAGTGAACAATGATCTGACCTTTTCTAACATTGCCTCTCTTATCTGTACAGCCATTAGGACCGAAAGTAATTGTCGCTGTACCAGACGATTTGTCATCAGCAACATCTGAAAATTCAACTGTTGTTCCATCACAAATAAAACGATCATCTGAAAACGTTTCAGAGCGGCCAGTGGCAGATGAATTACTATTCAATGCAGAGGTAGCCATATCATCAAGTTCATCAGAGGTAGATTCTTGTGCTGATTCATTGCTGGATGTCTGAAGATTTTCACTGGAGAACTCTTCACTCTTATTACACGATGAGACTATGAACGCGGTGCAGGCAAATAGCAGTGCACTAAAAATTAATTTCATTGATTTTCTATTCTTGTTTTCCATTGTGTTAGGTGTTTAATGGGCTTTAGACACCAACACAATGGCAAGGTTTAATGCACCTCAAAAAAATAATTTAAGAAACAAAAAATCTATCTCTGTATTAATATACATCTGTATCCGTCAACCATTACAGTATGCAATCTAACGTATGGTCAGGTTCATTAAACGACGTTAAAAGCATTAGAAAATTAAATGGAAAGATTTTTATCAATCCAGCTTTTTATGAAAATAAAGTTGATAGTCAGGCAAAACCTCCGGATGAAGTATTTTTACAAGGTCTTTTAAAATAAGATCAGGTCTCAGATATCCAAGCTCCATAAATTCACTACCGCCCTTTGCTCCCATTCTGGCATTATAAGTATAAACTTGTTTTTTGATAAAAGGATTAAACTTGGCATAGCGCACATCAGCATCCTTAATTTCCTGTAATGTGTTAAAGGATCCAACACCAATCCAGTAATCAGTATTATGTGCTTTGTTATATACCGATTCAAAACTAAGCTGCAAGAAACCATTGCTGGTATCATCACCATATATGTAATTACCTCCGGCATCACGAAATAATCTGGAAGCATAATTTTCTCCGCCAGGAAGAAACCATGCATCGCCATAAACAATACCGCTCAACACCGTTGGCCTTTGCTTAATAGAATCTGCTTTAGCTTTCACTTCGATATATTCCTTTTCAATTGCATTGAAGACAGAGTCTGCTATTTTTTCTTTATCAAAAAATAAAGCCATAAACTTTATCCACTCTGCTCTACCCAGTGGATGCTTCTCCAGATACTCAGCATTAATAACAACTTTGATACCAAGCTCTTCCATCTTTTTAAATTGTCCATAGTCGCTATTCATGGTATAACCCATAACCATATCTGGTTTTAAAGAAACCAGTCGCTCCATATTAATACCTTTATCAATGCCTAGTTCAAGAACCTTGCCTTCATCAACACGCTTACGCATAATATCAGAGCTGATATAGTCTGTAGATGGAAATCCTATCAACGCATTTGTCTCGTCTAGATAATTTAGAAAAGGTATATGCGTTGTTGAAGTACATACGATAGACGAGAGTGGCACTGTGATCACTTTTGTTTTAGCATCATGCTCAGGAATCTCATCGCCTTTGTGAACCAGCAAATATGTATAACCCGATGTAGCTCCCTGAAAAGGATACGTTACCTCCACGCGTGTTGCTTTACCTAATGACGTAACTTTAAAGCCTTCAGCATATTTTATAGTTGTGTTTATATTGCTGGTAACAGAGTCTTTTGTTTCTGTTTTTTTTGTAGAGCAGCCAACAACTATAATGATGATGAATAGGAATACAACATGTTTCATAGCACAATAATAGTCGATTAAGATTCAAAGTTCAAAGCTGACAATCATGGTTCAACTCAAGTGAAGCTTTGAACTTTGAACCTCAAAGGTTATGTTTGCATCGGAAATTTGGTTTTACGGCTGATCACATCATCCGTAGATTAAAAGGGAATACCGGTGTAATGCCGGAGCTGTCCCCGCAACTGTAATCCGCAAAAGAAATTACTGACATCTTAGCCACTGTTTTAACACAACGGGAAGGCATCAGTGATGTGGAAAGCCAGGAGACCTGCCCGATTATCCAGATTAGTATCAAAGCTTTCGGGTGAAAGGCTGATGGTGTGATCGATTAATTTCGTTCTGCGTATCACTTTTTATTTTCAGGCTTTGAGTTGAATGACGTTTACGTTATCGATTCAAAAAGCATGAGACATTGTTTCTGGTTATTGTGGCTTGGTTATTTCTGCGCGTATAGTCAACAGCAGGATAGCACTACATCAGCCTACCTTCATGAGGTAACGGTATATGGAATGCCTATAAGCAAATATGCTGCGGGCACTAAAATAGAACAACTCAATCTCACCAACTCTTCTTTTCTTCAACAAGCGCTCTCACAAACTTCTTCTATTTATTTTAAGAACTATGGTAACGATCAATTATCAACCATAGCCATTCGGGGAACTTCTTCTTCTCATACAGCAGTTTTATGGAATGGTATGAACATCAGTTCACCAACACTTGGCCAAACTGATTTTGCTCTATTCCCTTCCTTCCTGTTAGAAGAAGTGAATCTTCAACTCGGAACAGCAAGCTCATTGTATGGTAGTGATGCATTAGGTGGGAGTGTACTCATCAATCAGCGTAAACCAGAATTTAAACCAGGCATGAGCCTATTGGTGCATCAGCAAGCAGGAAGCTTTGGTCGTTACTTCAGCGGAATAAAATTTCAATATAGTAACGCCCGTTGGGAAGTGCGCACAAAACTGATGGACCGATGGCTTCAAAATAATTTCAATTATAACTCACCAGCTGTTGGTCACACTAAAAATCAAAACAATGCGGCTGTTCATACCTATGGCTACGATCAGCAAATACATTATCGCATTTCTGATACCAAGAAGCTCTCATTCGAGACATTTTACACTTATAATCATCGACAGATACAACCAACTGTTACTAATAATGATGATACCAGCACGTTGCAAGATAAAAATGCCAGGTTCAGTCTTAGCTATGACGGTGAACATACATTAGGTCACGTTTTTTCTTCATTGGGATACATACACAACGATGAAGTATATAATATCACCAGCCGGACCAGGTCTGAACAAAGCACTGCGATCATAAACATTGACAAGCCTCTTGGAGAATCAACTTCCATTCGTTATGGAGCAAACGCTTCATTCTATCGGGTTCATTCAGACGGAATAGAGCAAGAAAAAAAAGAAAGCCGTTATGATGTATTCGCTTCAGTTAATCAATACATTTTACCTGCGTGGAATTTTACACTTAATCTCAGGCAGGCACTTTACGCTGGTCATCATGCGCCATTCTCACCATCACTCGGCACACAATACCAAATAATTAGAACAGCAGATCAACGACTTATTTTAAGAGCACAAGCTTCAAGAGGTTATAGAATTCCCACACTCAATGATCGTTACTGGAATCCCGGAGGAAATCCTGATTTAAAACCAGAAGATGCTTATCACATAGAAGGTGGTGCTACCTGGAACATTACAAGTTCTCAACATCACATCAAAACAGAATTAACCGGTTACAAAACCCTTGTTGACAATTGGATTATGTGGAAACCAATACAAGGTGTATGGTCACCTGTGAATCTGCAAAAAGTAAATGCCACTGGATTGGAGGTAAGCATTCGTGATGAGGTTCATGTCACTGACAAATTTATATTGACAGGCGGAGTAAACTATAGTTACAATAGCTCACAGAATTTAAAGGCTACATCAGCTACAGCTCAAAATACAATTAACAAACAACTTCCATACGTTCCTTATCATCTGGCAAACGCCTTCATCAGAGTTAGTCATACTCACTGGACAGGAGAAATCAATTCGAATTATACAAGCATGCGTTACACCACACTTGACAATGATGCCTATCAAGGCCTTGAAGCGTATGCTATTGCTAATGCTTATCTGACATACTCTTTTGAGTTTTCAAAAGTGTTCATTACTACGCGAGGTGAAGTGAACAACATTCTAAACTCTTATTATGAAAACATGCAAAACATAGCAATGCCTGGAAGAAATTATAATCTAAATCTTACAATCCAATTTAAAAACAAAACAAGCAAATGAAAAAGTTACTTAATTTTTTAACTCTTATCTGTATTCTGGCTTTGGCAGTGTCCTGTAAGGATGATGAAAAACCAAAAGGAGAATTCTCTACTGGTGTCTGGATTATCAACGAAGGTGCATTTGGTCATAGTAACAGTAGTGTTTCTTCCTACAATGCTTCAACAGGTGTTGTTCAACAAGATTTGTTTGGCTTGAAGAATAATAAAAAAGCATTAGGTGATGTTGCTCAATCAGCTACCATCAATGGTGATCTTGCTTACATCGTAATAAATAATGACAATAAAATTGAGGTTGTTAATGCTAACACATTTGTGTCATCCTATACATTAAGTGATTTGGCTTTGCCTCGCTATCTTACTGTGTATAATGGAAAAGGTTATTTAACAGAATGGGTAAATTTTAGTGACTCGTCACGTGTTTCTGTAATAGATCTTTCTAAACATACTGTATCAACTTCTGTAAATACAGGAAAAGGTGCTGAGAACATTATTGCGGTAAATGATAAATTATATGTATCAAATAGTTTTTCAAATACAGTAGCCGTTATAGATCCTGCAAAAAATAAACTCATTAAAACTATTGAAGTCGCCGACTCTCCCGGAGCTTTCGTTCTCGATAGCAGTAATAAGCTATGGGTAATTTGTGGTGGATCTTATGAAGGTAATAATGGAGCCCTATATCGCATTGACCCTTCAACAAATGCAACTGACAGTCATATAAACCTGGGAATGAACGTAACCGCTAAAATGGTCACCAACAAAGCAAAAAATACATTGTTCTATTTTGCAGGAACTTCTGTTTATAGTTTGAGTATTACTGCAAGCGAAGCACCAGCCAATGCACTTGTTAGTGAACAAAATGCTACTGAGTTCTACGGCATTGGGTTTGATACCAAAAATGATATACTTTATGTTTGTGATGATAATGGCTTTACTGCAAATGGTACAGTCTTCAGATATAAAAGTGATGGCACTGTAATTGACAATTTTTCATCTGATGGCATTGGACCCAATGGTCTTATTTTCCGTTAATATCTTAAATGAAAACCGATAAGGACAAACCCAAACCTGATGATGCTAAAGACGAACCTGCCATGTTCTACTATGAAAATGGTCTGATGGTCTTTACCGAAGCATATCATTTAAAACGAGGTACGTGTTGTGGCTCAGGCTGCAGGCATTGTCCGTATGGTTTCAAAAAGAAACGAACGAGTTTATTAGATTAATAAAAAGCGGAGTCCCCTCCGCTTTTTATATTTTAGATCATAGGGTTCATACAAAATTTTGCACAAGCTTTAAGCTCTTGTTTCTAATAAAAACTAGAGTGATATTAGTGTAGAAATTTATAGGTATGTCTGCTGCGGAGTTGAAATTAAAAATAATCGATAAAGTATCTTCAATTGAAGACGAGATCATTCTTAAAGAGATTTTAAAATTAGTAGACCTTGAATCAGAAATAGACTCAGTTTACAAACTCACTGATAAAGAACGAAAAGCTGTTGATGCTGGCTTTAAAGATATTTCAGAAGGTAAAGTTTATTCATCAGAAGCAGCAGAAAAGATGATTCAAGAATGGCTAAAAAGTAGCAAAGGTTGAAACTGTAAACCTAATGCCATGGACCATTGACAATCGACTATTGACCATTAGCCTACGCCGCCACCTCAGCATGCAACCATGCCTTCTTTGCTAACAACTCTTCTTTAGTCTCTCTGTAATCAGGATCATCAACGCAGCAATCTACAGGGCATACTGATGCACATTGTGGCTCTTCATGAAAACCAACACACTCAGTACATTTATCAGGTACAATATAATAGACGCTGCTGGAGATAGGATCATTTGATGCAGATGCGTCTAACTTGCTGCCATCTTCAAGTTCAATTTCCTTGAGGCTTGTGCCCTCGGCCCATTTCCAGGAAACACCACCTTCATAAATAGCATTGTTAGGGCATTCTGGTTCGCAGGCAGCACAGTTAATACATTCGTCGGTGATAATGATAGCCATAAGTGTTTTTTGAATAGAAACTCAAAATTCGACATAAGGATGCATTCCTACCAATCAAAATGTGTTATAGCCCATTACTAACGGTTATAATGGATCTGACAAAAGCGCTTAAACAATTCTGGAAGCTTCTGAGTCTGTCCATGCAGTTTGATAAACTGAAAGGTTCTGTAAATATCAAGCCCATTGATATCTATAATGGTAAGCTGATTTTGTTGCAGCTCTTTTGTAATGGAGTGGATGGATAAAAACGCAGCGCAGTCAGCATGAAGTAAATATTGTTTAATGCTCTCCGTACTATCCAGATGCATTTCAACAAGAAGATTTTTCGGTGGAATATCAGCCTGCGTCAATGCATCATGAATTACATCCAGTGTGCCTGATCCTTGCTCGCGGAGCACCAGTGGTATCGTTAGAAGTTCGTCAGCATTAATTTCATTTTTCTGAATGAATCGGTTATTGATGCGCGCCACCAATACAATCTCATCTTTCACAAATGTCTCATAGTCAATCTGCGGATGATGTGAGATTCCCTCCACGATAGCAAGATCAAGTTTATCAGCCATGACCTGCTGTTCGATAAACTCGCTGTTGCCATTCAGAAATTGAATTTGAATAGAAGGATATGTTTTTTTAAACATCGCTAATATTCGCGGTAGCACATATTGAGAGAGTGTTGTGCTTGCTCCTATTCTGAGTGTGCCACTGGCAATGTCTGTAATCTGTGCTAGTTCATTTTCGAGACTGGCATAGAGTTTAAAAATCTGCTCGGCATATCGCAATAAAATCTGACCAGAGGGTGTGAGAGAAATGGTACTGCCCTTTCGATTAAACAGTCGTGTCTGTATCTGTTGTTCAAGTTCGTTGATATGTTTTGTAACAGCTGGCTGTGTAATGAATAATTCATTAGCAGCTTTGGTAAAGCTTAGCTTTTGAGAAACGGTGTAGAAGACTTTAAGCCTGAAATCAAAAACCATGGTTGACTGAAATAAATTTAAAGATAGGAAAAAGTCCATAGTCCACAGTCGATAGTCCACAGACCACGGTAACTGGCTGCTGGCTACCCGTGGACAGTCGACTGTGGACCGTGGACTACTTACACCATCTGCGATGATAATTCCATAGTTATGAGCTTGAAAAAGAACCAGAAATGGTTAGGTTAGTAATTGTGTTTATTTTAGAAAATTTATGAGTGCCAGCATTCTTCTTATTCATTGTCCAGATCAGCCCGGACTGGTTTATAAAATTACCCAGATCATTTATAAATACAATCTCAACATCATCAGCAATGGTGAGTTTGTTGAACGCAACTTCAGTCATTTCTTTATGCGCACTGAATTCTCTGGCGACTATGATAAAGAAGTATTGCTCCAGGACTTATATTTGGCGCTGCCTCCTCAAGCTATTATTAAATTAAGTACACGTCAAAACAGAGACATCTGCATACTGGTTACAAAAGAACATCACTGCCTCAGCGACTTATTAATCCGCCATAGTTTTAATGAACTTGATGTTAATATCAAGTGCGTGATCAGCAACTATCAGAACCTTGAAGAACTCACAACCAAGTTTAACATACCCTTTCATTTCATCACACATGAAGGCAAAGATCGTGAGCAACATGAAGCAGAAGTTTTGAAGATAGTTCAGCAATACAATCCTGAGTTACTAGTGCTGGCCAAGTATATGCGCGTATTGTCATCTTCTTTTGTGAAGCACTTTGAGAACAGAATCATAAACATTCATCATTCGTTCTTGCCCGCGTTCATTGGTGCGAATCCATATAATCAGGCTTACGAACGTGGCGTGAAAATTATCGGTGCAACGGCACACTTTGTGAATAACAATCTCGACGAAGGACCGATCATCGCGCAAAGCGTAATACCGGTAGCTCATACCCATAGCGCCAAAGAAATGGCACAAGCCGGAAAAGACGTTGAGAAAATTGTATTAGCCCGATCACTAAAGCTCGTACTTGACGATCGTGTTTTCGTTTATCGAAACAGAACAATAATTTTTGATTGAGATTTAGTCGACAGACCACAGTCCACAGACCACTGTAAGCAGGCTGTTAGCTAACCGTGGACAGTCGACTGTCGACCGTGGACTAATTACAGTCTTCTCTTCACCTTCTGCACCATTTCATCTTTCCATGTTGAAAAAGTACCTTCAGCAATTTTCAGGCGTGCTTCTTTTACAAGCCACAGGTAGAAGGTAAGATTATGGATGGACGCAATCTGAGCACCTAATATTTCTTTGTTGATGACAAGGTGGCGCAAGTATGCTTTTGAGTAGAACGTGCTTGCGTATCCACCAAGTGCAGCGTCTATTGGAGACAAGTCATCTTTCCATTTCTCATTGCGTATGTTAATGATGCCTTCAGCTGTAAACAACATTCCATTGCGTGCATTACGGGTGGGCATTACGCAATCAAACATATCAATACCGAGAGCAATACATTCTAAAATATTTTCAGGTGTACCAACACCCATCAGGTAACGAGGCTTGTCGGCAGGAAGTATTCCGCATACAAGACTGGTCATGGCATACATATCCTCATGTGGTTCACCAACAGACAAACCACCAATAGCATTACCCCATTGCTTTTGTGAAGCAATAAACTCGGCAGACTGTTCGCGTAAATCTTTATAAACACTTCCCTGTACGATTGGAAAGAGCGCCTGTTCATAACCATACTTCGGCTCTGTACTGTTGACGCGATCGACACAACGCTTCAACCACTGATGCGTAAGCGCCATGGAGTTCCGCGCATACTTGTAATCACACGGGTAAGGTGTACATTCATCAAACGCCATGATGATGTCTGCACCAATCGTGCGCTGAATATCCATCACACCTTCAGGCGTAAACAAGTGCTTCGAGCCATCGATGTGAGATTTGAAGGTTACTCCATCATCTTTGATTTTACGATTTGCACCAAGAGAATAAACCTGGTAGCCACCGCTATCAGTAAGCAGAGGTTTAGACCAACCATTAAATTTATGCAGCCCTCCAGCTTTTTCTAAGAGTTCTGTACCCGGACGCAGATAGAGATGATAAGTGTTCCCTAAAATAATTTGCGCCTGAATGTCATACTCCAGTTCACGCTGATGTACAGCCTTAACGGAACCAGCCGTACCCACAGGCATGAAAATAGGAGTTTGAATTGGGCCATGACCGGTTTCAAGGATTCCGGTACGGGCATGTGACTTAGGATCGCGGGCAGTGAGCTGAAATTTCATAATCGGGGGCAAAAATACGCTCATTCTGTTAAAATCCTTTTAAGGTCTAAATCAACGTTTATATTTGTGTTTTTTAAACGCTTCCTCTTGTTAGTATTTACCATTGCCTTTTTTATCGCGGTAGCAATTCAGATTGCTTTCTTCGCGGCTTTTCTGATCGCTTTTACTCGTAAAAAGGAAAAAGGGAACGCATCCGAGCCTGTTTCAATCGTCATTTGTGCACATGATGAAATAGATAATTTGCGCGAGCTTATACCATTGTTGATGGAGCAGGATTACCCTGACTTTGAGATCATTATCGTAAATGACCGCTCAAACGATGAGACTTTTGATTATCTGCTGCAAGAAACCCGCGTCAATTCTCGTGTGAGAATGGTGAAGATTGACAACCTCCCCGCTCATGTTAATGGAAAGAAATATGCCCTCACGTTGGGGATAAAAGCAGCCAAATACGAGACTATTTTACTTACAGATGCCGACTGCAGGCCAGCCACCAATCAGTGGATCCGTACACTGGCAGCCGAGTTAACAACATCTGCAACTTTTGTGGTGGGATATTCACCATATACTGTGAATCCAGGTTTTCTTAATCGCTTTATAAGATTTGAAGCACTCGTTACAGCCATCCAATATGTTGGGCTAGCCATATTAAAAAAGCCATATATGGGGGTAGGACGCAACCTCGCGTATCGTAAATCGTTCTTTCTCGAAAAGAAAGGTTTCAATCATTTGCTACACATCACCGGCGGCGACGACGATCTATTTGTTAACCAGTATGCGACAGGTCTGAACACTGTTGCAGTGTCAGGTACGGATGCGCTGGTTTATTCTATCCCAAAAACTACCTTGAAGTCATATCTCAGACAGAAAGTCAGACATTTGTCGGTAGGGAAATTATATCACTTTAAGGATCGGTTATTGCTTGGATTATTTGTAATAACCTGGATAGCAAGCTGGTTTGCCGGACTTCCGCTTCTGGTTGCTTCACTCTACTCAACGTTGGTTTATTACATACTGGGTGCCCTGGTGTTGCGTATTATAATGCTGATACTCACTACCCATTATGCATCGAAAAACCTTGGAGATAAGTTTGAAGCCTGGCCAGTAGTGGTTTTAGATTTTCTTTATTCCATTTACTATATTTCTACAGGCGTGATAACGTTACTAACTAAAAAAGTGCAATGGAGGAATTAAAACGCGACTTTTCAGATAAAGCGATTGAGGATTTCCGTCTGATAGACAGAGCTGTCGGGGGAGATGACGCCGCCTTTGCCAAACTTATGCAGCGTTATAAGCGCCCTGTATATCACATGATTTTAAAGATGGTGCGCAATGTTGATGATGCCGAAGATCTCACAATCGAGTCTTTCGCCAAAGCATTTCGCAGTCTTCATCGTTTCAAAAAAGATTTCACATTCAGCACCTGGCTGTTTCGCATAGCCACCAATAATACGATCGATTTCATTCGCAAGAAGAAGCTCAATACCATGAGTATTGAAAACACCTACACCGATGATGATGGACAATCTGTTGGTATAGATGTTGAAGATGAGAACCTCGATCCACAGGAAGAAACTATCAAAGCTCAGAAAGCAGAGTTAGTTCAAATCTTCGTAGACAAATTGCCAGCTAAATATCAAAAGCTTGTGCGTCTTCGCTACTTCAATGAGCTTTCATACGAAGAGATTGCTGTTGAACTTGAAGCACCTCTTGGTACCGTTAAAGCTCAGCTTCACCGCGCCCGCGAACTTATGTTTGAGATGGTGAAGAATAAGAGAGATCATATTTGATTTTAGGTTCAAGCTTCAGGCAATCTTAGGTTTTTTGTAACTTTATCGAAAGCTTTATCTATGGCTGTTAAGATTAAAAAATCAACATCCTCAAAAAAAACAGGAGCGGGTCTTTCATCAAAGCATGGAACATCTAAAAAGAGTACCACCGCTGATTTAAAGAGGAAGAACATTTTGCGTAACCTTGAAGAGATTCCTGTAGAACGTCTTGAAGAAATTGAAGTGTTTCTTCAACAAATTGTCTCTCAATCACAATCTAAAAAAGTAAAGGAACCTAAAACTCTAAAAGGAATTTGGGCCAACAAAGGATTTGAAAAATTAGTTGATCTGGAATCTGAAATAAAAAATATCCGAAAAGAACTGAGCAATCAAGTTCTTACTAAAAGATTCTAATGAATTACCTTGCTGATACAGTTACATTAGTCAGGCACTTTTCTGGAGTTGGTAAAATCGCACTTACGGCGAAGACTATTCTTAAAGAAGCGGAAGAAGGAAAACATCAAATCTTTATTTCTATAGTGAGCTTGTTTGAAGTCATGTATCTGGCTGAACGAAAAAGAATAAAGATTTCCCTAAAGAGCACCATAGCTTCAATTCAAAAGAAATCATGTTATTCAATAATTGATCTTAATAAAGAAATTGTATTACTCGCAGAAACCATTCCTTTCTATGAGTTGCATGATAGACTTATACTAGCAACCAGTAAGTATTTGGAAGCTGACATTTTATCAAGCGATATTCGTTTTGATGAAATTAAAGGTCTTACAAGAATTTGGAAATAATTTTTGATGAACACTCAATCCGAAATCATATCTCACTACTTTCCGAACCTAACGGAAGCACAGAAAAAACAATTCGCACAGCTCTATCCTCTATACAAAGAATGGAATGACAAGATCAATGTTATCTCCCGTAAGGATGTAGATAATTTATACATCAATCATGTGCTTCATTCATTGGGTATTGCTAAAGTTAATTCTTTCAAACCCGGTGCTGCCGTTTTAGATGTTGGTACAGGTGGAGGCTTTCCGGGGATACCGTTGGCGATTCTTTTTCCAGAAACTCAATTTCACCTGGTAGATTCTATCGGCAAGAAAATCACGGTAGTGAAAAATGTTGCTGAAGGACTGGGATTAAAAAATGTTCGCGCCGAGCAGATCAGGGCTGAGCAAATTAAAGGTGAGTATGATTTTATCGTAAGCCGTGCCGTGACTCGCATTAAAGAGTTCTATGGCTGGATTCATAATAAAGTAAAAGCCAAAGCCATCCATGATATGGACAACGGCATACTTTACTTAAAAGGTGGCGACCTTGATGAGGAGCTTGGGGAACTTAAGCGCTCATACCAGTTATTTGATCTGCCGACCTATTTCAAGGAAGAATTTTTTGAAACCAAGAAAGTGGTCTTCGTGCCTCTCTAGGCCATTTTGGCCCCATGTTAACGTGTGCAAAAGGCATAGGTATTTTGAAAAATACCTTATTTTTTGGTAACTATGTTCTGATTCTGCACCGTGAGGAAACTGATCTCTATATCGCTTATTATACTCCTGCTCTTTAATGTGCTGGGATTTTATGGCGTTTTCATAGGATTGCGGTATAAAACCTCACAAGATTTAATTCAGCGTATTGATGCTGATGATTACGCTGAAGCAGAAACCTTCACTATCAAAGTTCCTATTGCCTTACCTTATCAGGAAGATCAGGACACCTTTGAGCGTGTTAATGGCGAGATTGAATATCAGGGCAATGTTTATCGTCTCGTTAAACAAAAGCTTTCACACGATACATTATATATTGTCTGTCTAAGTGATGCACAGGCAAAGCACATCAATAATGCTATGCATGATTATGTGAAAACATTTGCTGATAAAACAGCAGACTCAAAGCAAAATATCAAAGCTTTCTCATTCATTAAAGATTATCTGCCAACCAAAATAATACTAACACCCGGTATTGCCGGTTGGAGTCACCCGCTGTCCATGAACAGCCTCTCTAAAGATTTAATGTTGAATTCCTACATCAGCATACAATCTCCACCACCTAAAGCGTAGTCAGCAAATCTGTTATCGGATTTCTGATGGAACTTCCCCCTTGGTTTGGTGAGGGAGTTCCACTTGGAATAGTCCTGTTGAACAAAACTTCTTAGCCTTATTATAAATCAAAATTTTACCACGCTATAGTTATAGCGTGAATTGCCCAAACCTTTTAAAACCCAGACACAATTAAAGCCTATGAAAAAAGTTCTACACATTATCTTACTCTTCTTACTGGCATGTGGGGCATCCCATGCGCAAACCATCACCGATGGATTACTGATGCCCAAGAAAACATTCTGTACCGGCTTTATGTATGGCCACGATAAGTGGACAGACTATTGGCAGGGAACCCGCAAGCGTGACAATGAAAGTATTGGCAGCTTCACTTCTCAAAGCCTCACATGGATGGGCACTTACGGTATAATCAAAAAGCTCAATGCAATTGCCATGCTCCCTTACATTGATAACAATCTGAGTGCTGGCACTCTTCATGGTCAGCGTGGTCTTCAGGATATAACCGTTGCACTCAAGTACAATCTCTTCAATGCCAGAATAATAGACAGTACAGACTTTAAAGCTTTTGCAGGCCTGGCCTATTCTATGCCTGTAACGAATTATGTTGTTGATTTCTTACCACTTTCATTAGGAAGTGGAACAAAAAGACTGGCATGGCGCATAAACCTGAATTACTCATTCAAAAAAACATGGTATGTTAATGTATCATCTGCCTATACATGGCGCAGCAATGTTAAATTAGACAGAGATAGCTATACCACATCAGGACATCTCTATGCTGGCTCTGAAGTGTGGATGCCAAACGTAGCCGATCTTTTCGCTACCATAGGCTATCATAAAAAAGCCTTACAACTTGAAGCAAGTTATTCGTTGCAAAAAACATTAGGTGGCGATGATATCTTCCGCCAGGATATGCCTTTTGTTTCTAATCAAATGAATTTTTCAAAGGTTGGTGCATTAGTGATGTACTATCTTCCTTACCCAAAATATTTAGCTGTGCGTGCTACAGCAAGTTATACTGTGGCTGGTCGTAATGTAGGACAGACCACCTCTATAATGGGTGGTTTGATGTATACTATCTTCTTTACAAAAGATAAGTCCTTAAAAGGATTAAGTTCAAGTAACTAATAGTTGTAAAGCGAACATTAAAAATTACAGACAATGAAATTCAAACTATATATATCCTTCGCAGTAGTTTTACTTTTTACAATTATCACTGTTGTGAGTTGTGATAAAGAAGTTAACTACACAGAATCACTTCCTGCATTAACGCCATCATCAGAAGATGAAACAGCAGGAAGCTGGACAATGTTATTGATGACAAGCGCTACGCAAGTTGCGCTCGCAGCCCCAAGTGATCAGGCTTCAGCTGCTTACCTGGCTGAGATTGCAGCTGTTAAAAAACTTCAGGGCGAATTAAACAACACGCAGCGTAAAGCTATTGCATACTGGAGTGGCGGTGGAATCGTGCGTTGGAATCAGATTTTCCGCGAGCTTGTTGCGCGTTACAACTTACCTCCTGAACCACTTCCTAACGGAACCTATCCTATTCCTGACAGTGAAAATCCTTTCGGCTTCCCACAGTTTCCGTTCTCTAATCCTCCCTATGCAGCGCGTGCCTATGCATACGTGAGTGCAGCGCAATATGATGCTTTGAAAGCAGCCTGGAATTATAAATATCAAACATATTCAACCCGTAAAATGCCATACCAGTTTGATAGCTCCATCAAATCATTGTTACCAACATCAACACTGCCAGGTTATCCAAATGAAGAAGCTGTTATGTCTGGCGCTGCCGCTGAAATGCTGAAAGTGTTATTCCCTGCAGCAGTTGAAGAAATTACATTGAAGGCTGCAGAACAACGTAACGTAGCACTATGGTCTGGTAAAGCAACTGCAAGTGAAATTAAGAGCAGCCTTGATCTTGGAAAAAATATTGCAGCACTGTTCATAACCGCTGCTAAGGGTGATAAAATGGGAGGTGCTGTTGGAAATAAAACTGGATGGGACACGCTGGCTAACATGGCAACAAAACGTGGAGATGTGGCCTGGCATAGTTTAGAAACACCTCGTCGTCCGCCAATGCTTCCATATTTTGGAAATGTAACACCATGGGCAAAGATCATGACTACACCAGATATTATTTCTGTTCGTCCTGGACCTCCACCATTGGCAGGTGATGCTGAAATGGACGCTGAAGTAAAAGAAGTTAAATGGTACTCAGATAACCTCACACGCGATCGTATTGCGATTGTTCATAAATGGGCTGATGGCGTAAGTACCTACACCCCTCCTGGGCACTGGAATGACATTGCTGAAGAATACATACTTGACGCCAAGTTCAGTGAAGTACGTGCAGCACGTGCATTTGCCTTACTTAATGTGACCGAAGAACATGCAGCCATTGCCTGCTGGGATACGAAGTTCTATTACTACAATGCCAGACCTTCTCAGCTAAATTCTGCTATTAAAACAGGTACAGGAGTTCCAAACTTCCCTTCCTATGTATCGGGTCACTCAACATTCTCAGCAGCAGCTTCTGATGTGCTTTCATATCTGTTCCCGCAAGATGCAACAGAGTTTGACGCACTGGCTAAAGAAGCAGCAGCATCAAGATTATATGGAGGTATTCATTACAAAAGTGATTGCGAAGTAGGTCTGAAACTTGGTAGTGATGTTGCTACATATACATTAACCTTTGCCGCCAGTGATGGCGCTGATCAATAATGAATAAATAATCAGTTATAAAAATCTGGGTTTAACATGGTTGTCGTAGGAGTATTTACGATGACCATGTTATTTTTTTGTTTGATATTTTAAGCCAGCAACCCTCCCCAAACTCCAAGATCAAATCCTTCCTGCAGATTTCTTTTGTGTTGCTATCTTTTGGTACTTTTACCACACCTGAAAGATGAGTGTTACATCCAACCTATTTAGTGCTATGAAGAACCTGATTTACATATCGCTTCTGCTTTTTGTTTTTGCCTGCGATAAAAAGAGCAGTCCGGTAATTACACAAAGCAATGTAAAGGAAGTATTAACAAGATATGGTCAGGAAAACCTGGAGACAGATGTAACCATTGAGACTAAACTAGGTGTTATTAAAATTCATTTGTTTGAAGACACTCCGCTACATCGCGCCAACTTCATCAAGCTTATTAAAGATGATTACTATCATGATGCAGAGTTCTATCGTATTGTGACAGGCTTTGTGGTACAAGGAGGCGATATGTCTAAGACCTATAGTTACTTAATACCCGCTGAATTCAATCCCAATCATTATCATAAAAAAGGTGCAGTAGCCATGGCACGTTCAGATGATAACAATCCGGCAATGGAATCATCATCAACAGAATTCTATATTATGCAAGGCAGCAAGTATGCCGAAGAGGATATTGATCTGGATGCCAGCAATGAAGGATTGAAGTTAACACCACAACAACGCAAGGATTATCTTACGCTAGGTGGTGATATGTCGCTTGACCAGAAATACACTGTGTTTGGAGAAGTGGTAGAAGGACTTGATGTTGTTGATAAACTTGCAAACGTGAAAGTATATGGCGAAAAGCCCTTGCAGAAAGTACCATTCAAGATTTCGATAACAAAAAAATAATTTCAGATCTACAATTTCAGATTCTGGGTCATTCACGAAAAGCTGATCTCTAAAATTAAATGAGTATTTTCGTGCCCAAATTACTCTCATGGAAATAGTTGATTTAATAAAACAGCTCTGGGATTTTATTGTTCACGTTGATAAACATCTCCAGGAATTTGTTGTCGAGTACGACAATCTTGTATATGCCATTTTATTCCTGATCATCTTCGTTGAGACTGGCTTGGTAGTGATGCCTTTTTTACCGGGAGATTCCTTGCTTTTTGCTGCTGGTATGCTGGCAGCGCAGGGCTCGCTGAGCCTGCCATTGCTTTTAATCTTATTACTAATCGCCACATTCTCGGGCGATAATACTAATTACTTTATTGGCCATTTCTTTGGACAGAAAGCACTACAACTAAAATTGTTTGGCAAGCCGCTTGTTAAACAACAGCATCTTGATAAGACTCATGGCTTTTACGAAAAGCATGGACCTAAAACAGTCATACTTGCCCGATTTGTACCCATCGTTAGAACATTTGCACCTTTTGTTGCCGGTGTGGGTAGCATGACCTACAAAACATTTATTACCTATAGCCTTACAGGTGCTGTGTTGTGGGTAGTGGGCATTACCTGTGCTGGTTATTTTCTGGGCGATATACCCATGGTGAAAAATAATTTCGATAAAGTTGTCATCGGCATTGTTCTTGTTTCTGTTCTGCCTATTCTTTTTCAGGTAGCCAAAAGCTATTTCACAAAGCCTAAGGTTAATGGCTGATCGTTCTTAGTCTGAGGACTATCCTTTATTTTCCAAAATCAGCTCCTTCATGGCATCAAAAGTTTTTTGTTTCAATGCAGGAATGTCTTGAATAGTAAGACCATCTGTTGCAATTTCTTTTCCAACGATAATCTTAACACGACCGTGTTCAATATAGGCTTTACCTGGAGGCATTAATTTACCTGCACCAATAACTACCATCGGCAAAATGGGTTGCTGAGCATCAACAGCAATACGAAAAGCGCCATCGTGAAAAGGTTGAAGA
>DATJHZ010000027.1:0-6684 GCA_035493595.1 Cyclobacteriaceae bacterium
CATCTCCGATCTCTTCTGAAGCTAAGGTATTTTTCAGGTATTCAATAGAAAGTATTTCAAAACAGTTTTCTTAGCGCGACTCATTTTTTTATTCCCATTCAACTCCATAGATAAATTTAATCTTCGCACAACACATGCTTCATGTTCGTGATGTAGCTTCGCGCTGTACTACAAAACCCTACGATGAAAAAACATTTACGAACATCACTAACAGCGCTGATTTTATTTTTGCTAACGCTTACACAAGCAGTAGCGCAAATTAATCTGACAACCCTTAACGGCAGCTATTCTGAAAACTTCAACACCTTAGCTGCTACAGGAACAGCCAACGACACAAGCACCGTACCGCATGGTTGGGCATTTCTGGAAACCGGTACCAATGCCAACACTATTTACGCCGCGGGCACAGGCTCTTCAAACACTGGCAATACTTATAGCCTTGGCCTGGATGCTGACAGAGCATTCGGTGGTTTACAATCAGGATCACTCATTCCATTTATTGGTGCACGATTTGTCAATAGCACTGGCGCAACTATTACTAGTTTGCAAATTGCATATACAGGTGAGCAGTGGAGACTTGGCGCAACACCACGCGCTCAAGCCGATCGGTTAGATTTTCAGTACAGTCTCAATGCATCTTCTCTTTCTACCGGTACGTGGACTGATGATGACTCACTTGATTTTATTGCACCTATACTCTCTGGAACAGTAGGCGCTCTCAATGGCAACGCTGCAACGAATCGATCAACATTAAACGGAGTCATACAAGGTCTGTCAATTGCTCCCGGCGCTACATTCTGGATCAGGTGGTCTGATTTTAACGTAGCCAGTTCTGATGATGCATTAGGAGTTGATGATTTTTCGATTATACCTATAGGAAATTCTTCTAATGAACCTCAAATAGTTTTAACGCCTTCTTCATTGAATTTTGGTGAAGTTACCATAAACACCAGCAAAGTACTTGCATATGCTGTGTCTGGATCTCACTTAACTGATTCACTTATTCTCATAACTTCATTTAACTCACCATTCAAAGTTTCACTTGATCACATTAACTACAGTGATTCCATCATTGTAACAGGATCGGATTCTGTCTATGTAAAATTTTCTCCCGTTACCAACGGCATAGTTTCAGATTCAATACTTCACTCCAGCAGCGGAACTTCTAACAGACTGTTTGTAACCGGAAATGGTTTTGATCCACTTGACAATATTATTTCTATTGCCAGTGCAAGAACGAAAAGTGCCGGAACAAAAGTTACCGTAGCCGGACGTGTTACTGTTGCCAATCAACAAGGGAGTCCGTCATTTGTACAAGATGGTACAGGTGGCATTCCGGTTTTTGATTTCAACTTCAGCAATACTATTGCTATCGGAGATTCAGTTGTTGTTACGGGTATAATTGGTTTCTTTAATAATCAGATCCAAATCAGCAGCAATGTATCTTTTGCGTTAGTTGATTCTGTTAAACGATACATTACACCAAAACTCATTTCCATTGGTGACTTAGCATCGAATGAAGGTCTGTTGGTAACAGTAAAACATGTCTCATTGGTAAATAAAGCATTCGTATTCTATCCGCAAAGCACAGAGCAAATGATTGATAGCACAGTACTTGCCGATTTGCGCATTGATGGTGACACAAACATACCGGGTCTTACAAAACCTCAAGGCATTGTTGATATCACAGGTGTTGTAGGTCGCTTCAAAACCAACGCTCAATTGTTACCACGCTTCCGTGATGATATACCAGGCGCAACAGAACCTCAAACACCATTTGATTCTATTCCAAAAGCAAACACATTTGATCTGATGAATTGGAATCTTGAATTCTTTGGTGCAAGACGTGAAGATTATCCTCAGGAGTATGGTCCTGCAGACGAGCCTCTTCAATTGCAAAATGTTCAACACGTAATCAACGCTGTTCATGCCGATGTCATAGCCGTACAAGAAGTATCGAATGATTCATTGTTCAATGAATTGATACATGAGCTACCCGGCTACAAAGCCATCTGCTCTAGC
Organism: Cyclobacteriaceae bacterium; assembly: GCA_035493595.1. Lineage (GTDB taxonomy): Bacteria > Bacteroidota > Bacteroidia > Cytophagales > Cyclobacteriaceae > DATCRE01. The sequence continues at coordinate 2,023 of DATJHZ010000027.1, forward strand.
CGATATTCATATTCATTCCAGGGACCAGATAGCACATTCCCTCCTCAGAAAGTTTGCTTCATTTATGACAGCACAACCGTTCATATTGAGTCTGCACGTGCTATGTTTGAAAACCTGTATGACTCTGCCAGACTTTACAATGCGTCTTTACTTCCAAGCTATCCTACCGGTGATGCCAGCAGCTTCTGGTCAAGCGGACGTTTACCTTTTATGCTCACTACTGATGTTACCATTAATGGTGTAACGGAGAAAATTCGTTTTATAAATTTACACGCTAAATCCGGTGCTACAGTTGCTGATTATAACCGTCGTGTTTATGATGCCAACGTATTGAAAGATTCATTGGATGCTCATTACTCAACTGATAAAATTGTTATTCTTGGCGATTACAATGATGACCTTCATGAATCTATTGTAACAGGTCTTCAGACATCATATTTGAATTTTGTAACTGATACATTGAATTACAATCCCGTAACACTTCCATTAAGTCTGGCCGGTGCCAAGTCTACAGTAAGTTTTGATGGTGTAATTGATAACCAAATTATCAGCAATGAATTAAATGCTGACTATCTTTCAGGTTCTCAACATGTCATCACTCCATTCATAGAAATACCTAACTATGGCACCACAACATCAGATCACCTCGCTGTTGCATCACGATTCAGATTCTCACCTGTAACTGTAAATTTCACAACACAGTTTGCAGAAGTTATTGAAGGACCTGATTCTGTACATGTACAATTGCAATTGTCAAAACCTTTTGCGACTGACAAAGTCATTGCTATAGAAGTTCAAAACGGATCAGGTGCTGTGTATGGCAGTGACTATGTAACATCACCTGTCACTGCTAACGATACAATCAGAGTAACAATTCCCGCAGGCAATACCTCGGCCAACATCGTAATCAATGTATTGGATGACACTCAGGATGAACAAGACGAACATGTTACGTTAAAAATCCTGCCATCAACAAGTGTTCTTTTAAATGATTCTACTTCAACATTCTCGTTAACCATTATTGATAATGATTTACCATCGATAGACTTTGTTGAATCTGAAGTAAGCCGTGAAGAAGGCAGCGGAGCGTATGCTGTTAAGTTAAAGCTTTCGTCAGCGTCATCAACTAATCAAACTGTAACCATTCAAGCTATCAACGGGGCAGGTGTTGTTTATGGAAATTTATTCGACTACTCAACCTCTCCAGTTTTGTCTCGTGGGAAATTAACACTGACTGTTCCCGCTGGAAAAGACGAAGTTGAATTTACAGTAGCACCTAACAGCGATCTGGTTCATGAAAACAATGAGCTCATTACATTTTCTATTGTCTCTGTTAGCAATGGCATAGTAAAAGGCTCTTCATCAATACTTAAATTTACTATTGTTGATACACCAATATGTCTGCCTGTTTTCACCGTGTTTCCTAATCCAACTTTGGGCGTTGTTAACATCTACACATTACCTTCAAATGAAGATCATATTGTAGAAGCTGCATTAATCGATCCTCGTGGCGAAGTACTTTCTTCTATCAGTGGAACCGTTGCCCAAATAAGTGAACAATTTACCAATGCTTTACAGGGCAAAAGAAGAGGTGTTTATATCATTAAATTAAAAGAGTGCGACAAGCTGATCTCAATTCACCTGCTCAAGTTATAGAGATCCTTATTCCCGAACGGGTTAAAATTATAAAGAGGAAGATGAAAGTCTTCCTCTTTTATTTTTACATACCCTTACAGCTCCGTATTTTTCCTTAATTTCAGTTCCGTTTCCTCGGATAGAGAAAAATGCCAAAGAATAGCGAAAGAAAACAAACTCCCTTATTTCTCTTAGATGCTTTTAGCCAGAAAGCAAAAGAGAACCTTTTTTACATTGAGAATCTGGAGACACATCTGCAAAAGCATAAATTTATAAGCAAACCACATAATCATGATTTTTATCTTTTGCTGTATATAACAAAAGGCGGTGGCGAGCACATCATTGACTTTAAAAGCTATCCTATTTCCGTTGGCAGTTTTTTCCTGATGACACCAGGCCAGGTACATTCATGGAAACTAAAAGAAGGAACAAATGGCTACATAATTTTCTTTCTTCCGGCTTTCTATAAGATGCAAGCTCAGGATAGCAATCTTCTTGCATTTCCTTTCTTTCATTCCCTCAATGCCAACCCTCATATAATTATAAATGACGATCAAAAAACTGTAATTGATTTTGTGATCGATCAGATGTTTAATGAATTTACTTCTAATCAAAAAATTGATCTGCGCATTCTTCGTAGCTATTTGGAAATTCTGTTACTCAAGCTAAGCACAAATTTTCCTAAGGAAGAAGTGGAAGATTTTACAAATGGCATATCCTTTAAAATCAGAAAGCTTGAGCAACTGGTTGAAAAGCACTACGTAAAAATGAAACAACCGAGGCAATATGCCGATTTGATGAATCTCTCGCCCTCGTATCTCAATTCAATCTGCAAGCAAACATTAGGAAAAACTTTAACAGACATAATCTCCGACAGGCTTATTCTCGAAGCTCGAAGGTTATTTTCATACACTGACTTAAATGTGAACCAGGTAGCAAACAGATTAAATTTTTCTGACGCTTCTTACTTCATCCGGTTTTTCAAAAAGCACACCAATCTTACCCCTGAACAATTTAAGGAAACACTAAATCGCGCATCTTAAATTCTAGCGAAAGAAAAAATTGGTGTGTTCTTCGTTTAGAGTTATCAGTTCAATGTTTCAATTGATCCGTTTTCAGAAATTAGATACTTTTTATGTGTTACCACAACTGAATCTCGTGGAGAAGAATTTGTTCCTTCTCCAACCAGCATACTTGTTACTGTGCTATCCGTAAATAATATCTGTCTATTAGGAAGTATCGTTACAATATTTGAAGTATGAAGTCCCACGTCAGACTTAACATTCTCGAAAATGATATGTGAGCTTATCTCCTTGCCGTCATTATCAAAAGTAATTATGATGGGTGTTCCGATCTTATCAAAAGTATATCCCAATATTGTAATGTTGTTTTCTGTCTCGAACACTTTGCCAAACAGAGAAAAAGGATTTCGATCTGCAAGTTTTTTAATAAGTTCGTTGTCTTCAAGTTCAACCGTTTTGTACTTAACTCTAATATCCGAATTGAATTTTATAGGTGTTTCAATTTTCGGAAGTTTCTCTCTCAATTCAATAACGTCTTTGTTGTCATGCTTTTGCTTTCCACTGCAACCTATCAATAATAAAAGCGCTGGTAATTTTAATTTCATGTTGTGTAAGTAATTTTTGATACTATTTATGATTATGTTTAAAATACTACTGTAAAATCAATGTGTACTGGTCAGTATGATCATCTGATGGCTTTATCATTTCTAATTTCTTGCCATCAAAACTTATTTTAAATTTTTCTTTTAGAATATATGTCCAGTCAAAATCAGCTGTCCAAAGACTCTCATTTACAAATTCAATCTCATTTCCGGTCACTTCATATGTTCCATTACCAATAGCTGGATAATTTGCCTTGTCACTTTGTCCTGAAAACTTATTTCCGGTAAGCGTTATCGTTACTTCAGAAGGTGCATATCTTGCCAATGGACTTGATCTGGTAAATTGTCCTTTGTAAGTTCCTTGTGGCAACTTCGCTATCGTGTGCGCTGCTTTGTATCCACAAGAAAAAAAAGTAAATAATAAAATTGTTAATGCGATACCTATTCTCATCATCTGGTTTTTAATTCGGCCTTTAGACACAGAAAGCTTCTCTGACGTTGTAATTCTTATGAGGCTTTCCTGATAATTATTTGAAAAGATTATCTTAGAGAACTTAACTTATCACATCAAAGTTCAACAATCTAAAAAAACATTGAATCGTGCTTCTTAATCGATAAATTGTACTACACAAAAAATTGACTGTGTCGTTAAGAGGAATATGACATAAAGCTGATATGAAAACCAAGTTTGAAATACCCACCCGCGACAGTGTATCTCCAGCGCATCAAACTATCTATGATAATTTGACCAAAGCACTCGGGTTCGTTCCAAATTTGTATGCCGCGTTTGCACATTCAGAAAATGCGTTGAGTGTATTCCTAACAGCACAGAACACAAAATCATCATTGACTCCAAAAGAAAAAGAAGCCATCAGTCTTGTTGTGAGTCAGGTAAATGAATGTAAATATTGTCTGAGTTCACATAGTGTGTTTGCTCACAAAGCTGGTCTTACAGAAGAACAAATTCTTGAAGTACGAAGTGGCACCGCATCATTCGATCCTAAGCTGGATGCACTTGTAAAGCTTTCAAAAAATATCAGTGAAACCAAAGGACATGCTGATGCTGAGTTAGTAGATAATTTTATAGGAGCAGGTTATACTAAAGGCAATCTTATTGATGCAATCATGCTGATCGGAATTCGTACGATAACAAATTATGTATATGCTATCGCTCAACCTGAAATTGACTGGCCCATTGCTCCTGAATTGGAAGAAGCTTAAAGATCAATATCAATAAAATCGGATTGAGCTTTTCAACAAACCATCTTTGAGCTTTTCGACAAAGTCAGTCGCTTGAAATAGATTCAACTTTGTGTCATTAACAAACGAAAATAATCATGACAAAAGTATGGTTTATTACAGGCAGTTCCCGAGGATTGGGAAGAAGCCTGACAGAAGCAGTT